>CAMOOA010000004.1 GCA_946621045.1 uncultured Erysipelotrichaceae bacterium | reverse complement strand
AACCGATCCGCTCAACACAGTCTCCGCCGGGATAGGTTTTCCCGAGGGGAAGAACACCGGTATTCTTTACAGTAATCAGATTGAATGCGAAGAGGCACAGATTCACAAACAGGGAGATCAGGACTGCCTGGATGAAATGCTTTTTCATGACTTGCCCTCCTTGCAGGATAATCTGGTTATCCCGCGGAATCCCGCGCAAAACAATAAAAAACCCTTCATTCGAAGGGTCAGGGGCGACTGATGGGACTCGAACCCACGAAATGCTGGAGCCACAATCCAGTGTGTTAACCAACTTCACCACAGTCGCCGTAAGCAGTTCGATTATAGAACAATCCAATTCGTATCGCAAGGATTTCTTTTCGATATCCGGACCGGCGTGAAACCGTGACGCTGATAACAGGAGCCGGTGATGAAGAATATGCGGCGGAATGCAAAGAAAAACCGCCCGGAATTGCGGACGGTCTGCTGTAAAAATGAATTCTCCTGTTCAGGCAAACAGGAAGTACAGCGCCATGACTGCACAGATCAGAGAACCGGTAAATGCTTCAAATCCGGGTTCTTTCCGCATCGAGGCATAAATGCCGAGACCGGATCCGAACACGGCGAAGGACAGAAGAATGGTTCCGATATATTCAACCACATATTCCCATACTTCCTTTTCCATCGTAATGAAATCGGAAAGAATGCCGGACTTTGCGCGGGACACCAGGAAAAACAGGAAGGCGCCGAGCGTGACTGCCATCAGCATGCAGGGGATAAAGGCTTCGATCAGCCCGATCGTCAGGCTGGAAATACTGAATACGCGTTTTTTCATATACTTTCTCTGCCTGCTCATTATATCAAAATCCTGGCGGACGGGACATGAAATCGCATGCGGAAAAAAAACAGCCCGCTGTGTGCGGACTGTTCCGATGCTTACTCTTCGATGTATACGTGCTTCATGACAACCGGTGTCAGCGGCTTGTCGAGCATGTCGGTGCGCACGCAGGCGATTTCATCAACCGCGTCCATGCCTTCCACGACATGACCGAATGCGGCATAGTTTCCGTCCAGATGCGGCGCATCCTCATGCATGATGAAGAACTGGCTGCTGGCGCTGTCCGGCATCATGGAACGGGCCATGGAAATGACGCCGCGCTTGTGCTCGATCGGGTTGTTTACGCCGTTGGACGCAAATTCACCCTTGATGGTCTTTTTGCTTCCGCCGGTTCCGGTTCCGAGCGGGTCGCCTCCCTGAATCATGAATCCGCGGATGACGCGGTGGAAGGTGAGTCCGTCATAGAAGCCTTCCTTTACCAGCGCCTCAAAGTTTGCGGCGGTAATCGGCGCCGCCTTGTGATCAAGCTCGATCTTGATCGTGCGGCCGTTGTCCATTTCAATAACAATCATGTGTTTTCTCCTTCTGCTGTTTTATCGGCGGGCAGCTTCCCTGCGGGAAGCCGGTCCGCTGAGGATATCCGAAAGATCATCGTCATCCTCTTCTTCTGCATATTCCTCTTTTTTTCGCGATGAGGAGCGTTCCCGCTTCTGCGGTGCGCTGAGTTCATCATACCGCCGGCGGATCTCGCTTGCGCGCAGGTTGTCATACTTCAGGCTCTCTTCCACTTTTTCGCGGTGATGCAGGGACCTGATATAGTCGATCGTCAGATAAATATCCAGTACGAGCAGGACCAGCATGGTCAGACCGAACAGGAACATGTCTTCTTCGAAAATCAGAATCAGTCCGATCAGCATCATGAACAGATCGCCCGCGATCATAATGCCGGACAGTATTCGTTTTGTGCTCAGTTTCATTTCAGTAATCTCCCGACTGTTATCTTACCATTATTTCAGTCCATCGAGTTAAGCCGTACCGAGGACACATCCGGCAGCTGTTTCAGCATCTGCAGGAGCGCTTCCACGCTTCCCTCCATGCCAGCGGTGCTGATCGTCATGACGACAGCGGCTTTTCCGTCGACCGGAACCGACTGGGAAATGGTGATGATGCTGGCATTGACGCCCGAAAGGCAGTTGATCATTTCGCTCAGGCTGCCCGGCCGGTCATTCAGGTTGACGGAGATGCTGGCGCGGCGGGACTGGCTGCTTTCCTGCATGCGGAACACATAGTCGCGGTATTTGTAAAAGGTATTCCGCGAGATGCCGGCTTTGCGCACTGCATCCGTGACGGTCATGGTTTCATCCGCCTTCAGAAGCTCTCTTGCCTCGATGACCTTTTCCAGATAATCGGGCAGGATTTTTTTATGAACGATCAGATAATTGCCTGCCATACATCATTCTCCATGCGTTCGGGACCGCCGCATACAGGAAGTTCCTGTACCGACCAGTGCTCGGGAAGTGTCATGATGCGGAAGGATGCGTCTGCGGTGAGAGAGTGGTCGCTGATCAGAAGACAGGTGGACCCGCTTCCGCTGATGACAAGAACACCGCCTGTATCTTCTTCGGTGATGTGCCGGACAGTGTCAAAATTCGGAATCAGTGTGCTCCGGTAGGGCTCATGAATCTGATCCCTTGCGGCTTCCTTAAGCAGACGGATATCACCGCTGCGCAGTGCGTCGCAGAGCAGAATTGCCCGTCCCGCATTCGATGCCGCAACGGCCCGCGAATAGCTTTCCGGCAGGATGGCGCGTGCTTCTGCGGTAAGCACTTCATAATCGGGAATCAGCGCGGTGAAGCGGAGTCCTTCACTGCAGGACAGCCGGCGCGAAATCCACGCATCGGTTCCTTTCATACTGGCGGTCAGGCCGCCGAATACGGAAGGCGCCGCATTGTCCGGGTGGCCTTCCAGGTCGCTGACAATCTGAAACGCGCGTTCCGGATCGGGTTCTCCGTTCAGCAGCTGGGCCGCAAGCACGCCGCCGGTCAGAAGGGAAGCGCTGCTTCCGAGACCGCGTGAGATCGGAATTTCCGTTTCGAATTTTACATGCAGGTTTCCGGTGCCGCCGGCGGCACGGTATGCCTGAATGAACATGTTGTCTTCATTCTGATACGCTTCCGGGATGCCTTCGAGCACGAGGGTATCCGAAGGCGTTACCTCAAAGGTGTTATACAGACCGAGCGCGATGCCGAGGCAGTCAAAGCCCGGACCGAGATTGGCAGACGTTGCGGGAACACGAAGTTTAATCATGGGAAAGAGCCTCCATCTTTGATGCGATCCAGGAGATTCCCTCCGATGCGGGAATGACGGTGTCAAACCGCTCGGGCAGGGATTCCAGTTCCGCAAGGCCTGCCGGAACCGGCATGCCGGAGATTTCCGCGAGCGCACGGATCGCCGCAAACGGATCGTCCGCGGAATGTCCGCCGACGGCGGAAAGAACGTCCTGCGCAAATTTGTACGGGCTTGCGGTGGAAAGAACGACCGCATATTCTCGGTGTCCTCCCGCACGGTACTGATGCAGGGCGGAAAGCGCCACTGCGGTATGCGGATCGATCAGAATCTGCTCGTCCGCAAACAGATCATGGATCTCCGCACGGCACATGGCCTCATCGCACCAGAAGGCGTCAAAGTCGCGGCGGATGATCTCCATCATCGCATCATCTGCCGTGTACTGACCGGTGCTGTTCAGCTGATTCATCAGGGACGCGGTCTTCTCTGCATCGCATCCGGACGCGAAGAACAGCAGACGCTCGAGATTACTGGAGACGAGGATGTCCATGCTCGGGGAAATCGTCTCATGGAACGGACGCTGCCGGTTGTAGGTGCCGGTGCGGATGAAGTCGGTAAGAACATTGTTGTCGTTGCTGGCGATGACAAGGCGTCCTACCGGAAGTCCTGCCTGCTTTGCGAGCCAGCCGGCGAAGATATCGCCGAAGTTTCCGGTCGGCACGACGAAGGTGACCGGATCGCCCGGCTGGATCTTATTGTTTTCAACCAGACGCACATACGTGCTGAAGTAATAGACGACCTGCGGCACAAGCCGTCCGATATTTATGGAGTTGGCGGAGCTGATGGTCACATTATGACAGGCCTGTTTTACGATATCGCTCGAACAGGCTTCCTTGACCATCCGCTGACAGTCATCGAAGTTTCCTTCAACTGCGACGACGGACACATTGTCTCCGCGGCTGGTCACCATCTGCTTCTTCTGAACGGCGGAAACACCGTCCCTCGGATAGAAGACCGTAATATCGGTGTGCGGCACATCCGCAAATCCGCTCAGGGCAGCCTTGCCGGTATCGCCGCTGGTCGCGGTCAGAATCGCAACCGTGTCGCTGCGGCTGTCCATCCGGTATGCGGCGGTCAGAAGATGCGGAAGAATGGTCAGCGCAAGATCCTTGAATGCGCTGGTAGGTCCGTGCCACAGCTCCATGAACGAGCCGCCTCGGAATTCCTTCAGCGGAACCACCTCGGAAGTATCAAAGGAATGATCATAGGCGGCGGAGACACACTGATGGATCACCTCAGGACCGTAGTCCGGAAAAAATGCATTCAGCACCGCTTCCGCGATTTCCTGATAGGGTTTTCCGATCAGTGTATTCCATGGAATGGAAAGACTGAGATTTTCCGGTACATATAAGCCTCCGTCGGGGCTTAATCCGCGGATTACCGCCCGGTGCGCCGGCAGCGGACCGCATGCGGAACGTGTGCTGTAATATTCCATAAATTCTTCTCCTTGTTTCAAAGTCTATGTCATGATACTATGTTCCTGTTTTGAATACAACTGTACTCAGACGAGAAACAAAAAGGAGGACAGCATATGAAGATCGGATTACTGGGACATGGTGTCGTCGGAAGCGGCGTAACCGCGATCACAGATTCCTGCGCGGTGAAGAAAGTGCGGCGTCTGGAAGTGACGCGGATCCTTGTCAAGGATGAATGGGAAATGACCGACCCGCGGTGCACAACCAGCGTGGAAGATATTCTTTCCGATCCGGAGATTGAAGTCATCGCGGAATGCATGGGCGGAATCGAACCCGCGCATACATTTGTCCGCAGAGCGCTTGAATCCGGAAAGCACGTTGTTACATCAAATAAGAAAATGTTTGCGGCATACTGCGGCGAACTGTTCGACCTCGCAAAGGAAAACGGCGTATCGATCCGCTATGAGGCATCCTGCGGGGGAGGCATTCCATGGATCAGCAATCTGACCCGGATCCGCCGTCTGGAGCCGGTCACGTCGTTCCGCGGCATCTTCAACGGAACAACCAACTATATTCTTTCGCGGATGGCAATGACCGAAAGTGAATTTGCGCAGAATCTTGCGGAGGCACAGAAGCTCGGCTATGCCGAAAAGGATCCGACGGATGATATCGCCGGCTACGATGTCCGATACAAGACGGCCATCACCGCCATGAAGGCATTCGGCGCAATTGTGGATCCGGAGGAAATTCCGACGCTCGGCATTACGGAGGTCAGCGCAGAGGACATCCGCTGGGCGAAGGAGCACGGCTTTGTGCTGAAGCTGTTCGGCGCCGGTGAAAATCTGGAAGACGGCGTCAGTCTCTGGGTCATGCCGGTAATGACCGGTGTGAAGCATGTGTTTGCGCATATCCTCGACAACTTCAATGCGGTTGAGTCCGAATCCGCAACGCTGGGACCGGCAATGTTTGTCGGACAGGGGGCAGGCTCGCTTCCCACAGCACATGCGGTTGTACAGGACATGCTGGATATCTACCAGGATCAGGATTCCATGGCTGTGGAGACAGAGCGGAAGCCGGTCCGGAATGACGCGGTATGCGCGCAGTTCTATATCCGCACGGCAAAGCCGGAGGCGTTTGCGGATGTATGTGAGCGCAAGGACAGTGATACGGCGCTTCTTACAGTGAAAATGCCGTTGAGCAGACTGCTGGAGCTTATGAAAGGGTGCGGCGATGAACATGTGTTTGCCGCAATGGTGATGGAATGATCAAAGTGGCAAAATTCGGCGGTTCCTCCGTCGCAAATGCGGACCAGTTCCGCAAGGTAAAAAAGATTATCGAGGCGGACGCAGACCGCAAGTTCGTGGTATCCTCCGCCTGCGGAAAGGAATCCAGCGAAGATCACAAGGTGACGGACCTGCTGTTTCTCTGTGAAGCACATGTGCGCTTCGGCGTCTCCTATGAACCGATCTTTGAACAGATCGAGGCCAAGTACAAGCGCATCAAGAAGGAACTCGGGCTGAAGATCGATCTGGACAAGGAATTCGCTTCGATCCGCAGCGTAATGAAGCGCGGCATGAGCACCGACTATCTCGTAAGCCGCGGAGAATACCTGACCTCCAAACTGCTCGCGGAATATCTTGACTATGATTTTGCGGACGCGGCAGAGGTCATCGCATTCCGTTATGACGGCGAAGTGGATATGGACCGCACGCGGGCGCTGATTGAAGCGCGCGTTACCGACCGCGGCCTTGTCGTGCCGGGATTCTACGGCGCGCTCCCCAACGGCGTGATCCGCATCATGAGCCGGGGCGGCAGCGATATTACCGGTGCGATTCTTGCGAATGTTGTGGATGCGGATGTGTATGAGAACTGGACCGATGTCAGCGGCTTCCTGGTTGCGGACCCGCGGATCGTAAAGAATCCGATCGGCATTCCGTGCATCAACTACAGTGAGCTGCGCGAAATGTCCTACATGGGCGCAAATGTCCTGCATGACGATGCGATTTTCCCGGTAAAGGACAAGAACATTCCGATCAATGTGCGCAATACCAATGAACCGGACAATCCGGGCACACTGATCATGGCGGACTGCAGCGAAAAGGATGCGGTCAATCCGCCGCATATCATTACCGGCATCAGCGGCCGCAAGGACTTTACCTGCATCACTCTGCAGAAGATGCATTCCAGTACGGAAGTCGGCTTCCTCCGCAAAATCCTGTCGATCTTTGAAGAATACGGCGTATCCATCGAATCCGTTCCGACAACCGTAGATACCTATTCGGTCATCGCGGCTTCCGATCTGATCAGCCACTGTCTCTATGACATCGTCGGAAAGATGAAGGAAGAACTGAAGCCGGATGACATCCGCATTGAGGAACACATCGCGCTGATTGCCGTTGTCGGCCGGGCGATGAAGGACCAGCCGGGTATTTCCGGACGTCTGCTTTCCGAGTTCGGATCCAATCAGATCAACATCAAGGTCATCAACCAGAGCAGTTACGAGCTCAGCATCATCATCGGCGTGCACAACCGCGATTTTGAAAAATCGATTCAGTGCATCTATGACAGATTTATCAAGGAAGAAGGTAAAAACGCATGAAAATCGGAATTCTCGGAGCGACCGGCGCTGTCGGCCGTCAGATGCTGGAATGCATCGAAGAACGCAATATCGCCTGTGATGAGCTGCGGCTTCTCGCAAGCAGCCGCAGTGCCGGAAAGGCAGTGAAGTTCAGGGACAGCGAACTGATCATTCAGGAGGCAAAGGACAGCGCATTTGAAGGCCTCGACTTCGTGCTCGGCGCGGTCGAAGCGGAATTCGCAAAGGAATTTGCGCCGGCGATCAGACAGTCCGGCGCGGTATTCATCGATAACTCCAGTTCGTTCCGTCTGAATCCGGACGTACCGCTGGTCGTGCCGGAAATCAACGGCGACGATGCCCTGCATCATAACGGCATCATTTCCAACCCGAACTGCAGCACGATCATCACCCTGATGGCAGTGGCTCCGATTCACCGGCTCAGCCCGATTAAGCGGATGGTTGCGAGCACCTATCAGGCAGTCAGCGGTGCCGGCATCAACGGTATGCGTGAACTGGAAGAGGAAGTGAAGGCGCTTGCGGCAGGCGAGGCGGTCCAGCCGAAGGTGTTCCCGGCCCAGATCGCATACAACTGCATTCCCTGGATCGGCTCCGACACCGGAAACGGTGTGACGACCGAAGAGGCGAAGCTCGGCAATGAAGGACGCAAGATCCTGCACAATCCGGAGATGAAGGTCACCTGCACATGCGTGCGTGTACCGGTGTTCCGCTCCCATTCGATTTCCGTCAGCGTTGCCTGCGAACGTGACATCAGCATCGAAGAGGCGGCTGCAGCAATCGATGCGGCAGACGGCGTCCGCTATCTTGCGGAAGGCTATCCGATGCCGCTGGATACCAGCAATCAGGACCTTGTATTCGCCGGCCGTATCCGGAAGGATCCGGCACTGGACGGTCTGGCTCTGTGGTGCTGCGGCGATCAGATCCGCAAGGGCGCCGCATCCAATGCGGTACAGATCCTTGAATATATCGCAAATCACTGATTCATCAGAAAACCGCTGCCGTAACGCGCAGCGGTTTTTCTCTGCGCAGAAACAAAAAAACAGGATCCCGTCGGATCCTGCATACATGTAAGCCCTGTCCGCTGCGTCTGTCATGCCGACGGTATTCCGGAATACACTGGTCTGTCATTAAGGCTGTATTCCCCGATTCGGTCATTCTTCGTCTTTAAAGTGCGGCGGTTCTCTGTCGGGCACTTTCAGTATCGGATATCTTCGGAAAGATTGCAAACAGAATCTGCCGCATACAAAGAAAAAGGATACCTTTCCCTGGAATTACGTTAAAATAATGGATGGAAAGATCAAGGAGAACCACAATTATGAAGCCAGCTGTCAATCTGCTGTTAACGTCTCTCTCCACGCTCGGAGACCGGAAGTCGCACCGCTACTTCTACTTTGAAAAAGAAGGAAACACACAGTACTGCGACGGTCTCAGTGTTGCGGAAGCCGGCGCAAAGTATATTCTTGCCAATGTCGATATCGATGAAATCATCGTACTCGGTGCCGGCAGCACCTATAAACCCGGCGAGGAAAACAACCGCATCGTCCTGCGGGAGTGGTCGGATTTCACGGCGATGGATACCGCGAAGATTTCCGAATACAGTTTTTTCCAGTACCGCATTGCCCAGTTCCTGGACGGACTGGATATGGAAGCCGTTGATGTCCTCGAGGACACGGAAGGGGTCCGTGCCGATGAGATCCTGGAAGGATATCGGAAGTTCTGCGCAGAGCTCGCGCAGTCTCCGTCGTACCGGCCGGACCGGGTGTTCCATATCATTTCCAGCGATGAGGAAAAGTATGACCGGCTTCTGGACTATATGCCGGAGCTTTCCGACAAGGAGCTTCTCTGGCTGGAACGCCTGATCTATACGCAGTTTGCGGATACCATGAAGCTCTCCCGCCGGGAGGACAATACCGATATCGGAATCTCTTTTGTGCCGACATCGCACGAACAGAACCGGGATTATGTGCCGGCTGAAAATGTTGCGCAGATCGTCAGCGTTCTGAATGACATCGATGCGAAGGAAGTCAATATCTACATGGATATGCAGGGACTTGCCTCTGCGGAAGGATATACGATCCTGGCAGTTCTCTCAATGCTGAGCAACGATCAGAACAGCCGCATCTTTATCCGGGAAATCATTACCAGCCACTATCGTCCGGGCCGGTTCGCCAACCCGATCGACAACCGGGAAATGAAGCGTTATGACATCAACAATCTCGTATCCGGCATGAATGCATTCATCCGCTACGGAAAGGTTGATGAGATTCAGGCATACTGGGACAGCCGCGGCATTGAAAATCCGCACATTGAAAGTCTTCTCTACGCAATGCGCCGTGTGGATGAAGGTATCTCCCTGTGCAATACCGGCGATCTTGAGTCCGGTATCAATATGCTGAAGGATGTCTTTGCCAATACCCCGAAAGAGGAGCTGCCGGAAGTGGAAAGCAATATTTTCCGAATCCTCGAAGATACGATCCGTCAGGACTACGGGACGATCCTGGAAGGGGACAGCGTTGATCCGGTGGAACTTGTCAAATGGGCCATGCGGAAGAAATTCTACCAGCAGTCACTGACGATCATTGAATCGCGCCTGCCGCAGAACATCGTGGATTCCGGAATGTTCTACTATGCCGCGGATCCGGAAAGCCGTCAGACATTCCTCGAGGAAATCAATATGCTGTACTGGGATTATGCACCGAAGGACCGCTGGAACTTCAGCGACCTGGCGCATTTCTTCATCAAGTTCTACGGCCGGACGCAGATCCGTGTCCGCAACATCCGCAATTCCAAGGACCGTCAGCGCGACTTCACGAAGTACCGTATCGATGAACTGGACGGAAAGGCGGAGGAAATGACCAAAGCGTTCTCGGTTCTGAATGACCGCAGGGATCTTCTCGAAGATGTTCTGTACAGTTACTATCATCTCGGTGAAATCCGCAACAAGATCAACCATGCGGAGGTATCGGATAATGAAGATCTCCGTACGATCGACATCGGTCGGGAGAATGACGGTCTTGTGCTGCTGAGAGACGGCATTGATGCCTTTGTCAAAGCGTATGACGCCGCAAGGGAATATATGAAGGAACATGTCACGGAGCCGGTCAATACGTATCAGATTTCGGCAGAGGAGGTTGCGTCTTATACCTCAGCCCATAAACTGTTCCCCAATGAGATCCGTGAGATCCGTGACAAAGCCAGAGCGGGGAGTGCTTCCGGTCAGTCCGCGGACAAACCTGCAGACAAACCTGCAGACAAGCCGGTACCGCTCGCGGCAGGAGATGTAAAAAAGAGCGTTCTGTCTGACGGCAGTGCATCAAAGCCGGCAGCCGGTGAAAACGGATCATTCAGATCCGACCGCAGCGGCACAGGCGGACCGCGCCGCTTTACCGGAAACAGGGACTCCGGCAAACAGACCATAACCGTTGGAAACGGAAACCAGAAAGTCACCATTACGATTACGGTGGAATAATAAGAAAACTCAGGCAGTTCGCTGTGTTTCACAACAGGCTGTCTGAGTTTTTTTGTGTCCGTTACTGCAGGTCACCGAACGCCGTGCACGCTTCGCCGCAGGTATCGGTGTCGTTTTCCGCTTTGCCGGTGACGGTTTCAAACGGAATCATCGTATTGATCCATGCGGAGAGGTTTTCCGCATTCCGGAAAGAATCGGTATCTTCATCCGCATTCGGATCCAGCATACCCATCAGTTTTCCGTCTTTGAACACGGCGGCGGAAGGAGTGTATTTTGCCTTTCCGTCCAGCGGAGTTCCGGAAAGATCCGCATCTGCCAGCGACAGGGAGAAGAACGGAATCTGATCCGAGCCTGCCAGTTCTTCGACAACCGGCGCAAATGATGCGCAAGCGGAACAGCCCGGCAGATACATGGACAGGAAGAAGGTATCCTGATCCGCAAGCATTGTCTTCAGCTGGGCGGTATCGATGTCTTTGACAGCGGATGCGGCTGCCGGTGTTTCGGCAGGAGCCGGGGATACGCCGGCTTCGGACTCCGGTGTGATCCGGTGCAGACTGCTGAAATCAATGTAGTGATAATCCAGTTTGTAGAAGTCATAGAAGGTTTCGCCGTCTGCTTCCCGTCTGATCGGAACCGCATGCTTTCCTTCATAGAACCAGAAGCCGCCGGCATTCCAGATCTTCGAAGGATCCCAGCCAAGCTCGCTGAGCATTCCTTTCGTCATTCCTGCATATCCGCCTCCGCCGCACATCAGGATGATGTTTTTGTCTTTCGGAAACAGATATTCCAGGATCTCCATGGATTCCTTGTAATTTGCGGTGTAGCCGGATTCATCGTGCGTGAACAGGGTGTTTCCGGAATAGGAATTTCCGACTTCGGGCGGAAGTCCCTCCACATTGACGAGATACGGATACGGCACCACTTCGAAGCCTTCCACGATGCCGGAGAGCCATGCATCACCGCCGATCGCTTCGTAGTCCGCTTCATCCTTTAACATCCGCATATCGCGGTAGACGGTATCCGTCCGCCCGAGATACTGATCGATCGATGCTTCGTTGATGTTTTTATCAATGCCGAACTGTTCGCCGCGCAGACCGGATTCAGGTTCCGGAGACGGAAGCGGAGTCTCTTTCGGCGCGGCTGTACCGCAGCCCGCCAGCAGCACTGTTCCGAAGAGGACAGCGCATAGTTTTTCTGTGAATGTTCTCATAAGAGAAATTATGCCACATTTTTCCCGGATTGTTCAGTCACCGCTGTTTTGCGGCGGATAAAAAACCCCGCACAGCGGCGGGGAAGAGTGTCTGTTATCTGCGGATGAAACGGCGGTAGATCAGAATTGCGGCGCAGGCGCCGATCACAGCCATGATGATGGAGCCGATCAGCCCGGTTGCGCGCAGACCGATCAGATTGCCGATGAGGCCGCCCACAAAGGAACCGACGATTCCGGTAATGAGATTCTTTGCGATATCTGTGCTGTCAAGACCGAGGAGTCTCGCGGACAGGTATCCTGCGCAAAGACCGACTACCAGAAAATAAAGCAGACTAATAATCATTTAAACTACCTCCTTCGTTCCAGTCGGAACAATTTTAATCGTAGCACCGAACAGCAGATATGGGAATATTTGCTAGTCGCTGAGGTCGCTGTCGATCTGAACGGTAAAGGTGTAATCCGGATAAGCGGCGGAAATCTCGTTTACGATTTCCTGGTACAGCGCTTTACGGTCAGCCGCATAGTCAAGTACGACATCAAATGAGATCTGCTTTGCGGCTTCGTCCACATAGAAGCCGTGGATCTGCAGAACACCGTCATGCGAGGCGACCATGCGTGTAATGTCATCGCGCAGCTTTGCGGCCGCATCACCGGAAGTATTCACGGAATAGACGGAGATGCCTCCCATGACGATGTGGTGTTCGCGGAAGACGTCGGCGGCGATCTTCCGTTCCAGATCATCCAGTTCCTTTGCGGTCATGGTATCCGGAACTTCAATATGCACGCTGGCGACAGCGGTATCCGGACCGTAGCTGTTGATGATCAGGTCATAGGCTCCCATGACTTCCGGACGGGAGGCAACGGTTGCCTTGACCGCCTTGGACAGCTCCGCATCCGGACGCTTTCCGAGAATGTCATCCAGGGTGTCGCGGATCAGCTCAACGCCGGACCTGATGATCATCACCGCGATGACAGCGCCGACGATCGCTTCAAGATTCAGCCCGAATACGAGATAGATAACTGCGGATACGATGACGGAAGTGGAAATGATCGCATCATTGAGCGCATCCGATCCGCTTGCGATGAGAGAACCGGAGTTGACCCGGGCGCCGACCTGTTTCATATATGTTCCGAGAAAGATCTTGGCGCCGACTGCCGCCGCAAGAAGCACCAGTGAGACAACGGTGTACTGCGGTGTTTCCGGCTGAATGATCTTCTTTACGGATTCGGTGAATGCGGTGATGCCCGCATACAGCACGATCGCAGAAATGATCAGCGCACTCAGATATTCGATCCGGCCGTAACCGAGCGGATGTTCCTTGTCCGGCTTTTTGCCGGCCAGCCGTGTGCCGATGATTGTAATCAGGGATGACAATGCGTCCGACAGATTGTTTACCGCGTCCAGTGTGACTGCGATTGAACGGGTAAGCAGTCCGATCAGAGCTTTGAGTCCTGCGAGCAGGACGTTGACGCCGATGCCGATATAGCTGGCACGGACAATTTCGCCGGACCGTGCGGCGAGACCGTTGTTTTCACTCATCAGTATTAAATCTCCTTTGCAAGAATCTTGTTGAGCAGAGCATACAGCGCGGCCGCCTCTTCCGGCTGAAGCGGAATACAGCTGCCCACCTGCATGGGGATGTCTGCGGCACGTTCTTCCATCTCCCGGCCTTTTTCGGTCAGGGTGATCCGCACGATGCGCTCATCGGCGACGGAACGTGTTCTTTTAATATAGCCTTCCTGTTCCATCTTCTTCAACAGCGGCGTCAGAGTTCCGCTGTCGAGATACAGCCTGGCGCAGAGGTCACTGACAGACACATCGTCCTTTTCCCACAATGCCAGAAACACGATGTACTGGGTGTATGTGATGCCGAGCGGTTTGAAAAACGGGGTGTATAACCCCGTTACTTTCCGCGCGCAGGCGTAAAGCGGGAAACAGAGCTGGTTATCCAAACACAGCTGTTCCTTCATCAGAGCAGTGCCTCAACACATTTCTTCAGTTCGTTCATGTCTGCGGTCGGCTCAAAGCGCGCCACAACATTGCCTTCGCGGTCGATAACGAACTTTGTGAAGTTCCATTTGATATTCGGATTGTTCTTGTAATCCTTGTCGATCTTCGAAAGCATTGCGCTCATCGCAAGTGCCTTGACGCCCTTGCCGAAGCCCTTGAATCCCTGCCGGGACTTCAGATAGGTATAGAGCGGAAGCTCGTTTTCGCCGTTGACATCGGACTTCTTGTACTGCGGGAACTGCGTGTTGTAATGCAGGGTGCAGAACTCATGAATTTCATCATCGGTGCCCGGTGTCTGACCGGCAAACTGGTTGCACGGAACATCGATGATCTCGAGGCCCTTGTCATGGAATGCTTCATGCATTTCCTCGAGCTCCTTGTACTGCGGCGTGAAACCGCAGCCGGTAGCGGTATTGACAATGATCAGAACTTTGCCCGCAAAGTCGTTCAGACTGACGGTATCACCGGAAGGTGTCGGAAGAGTGTACTCATAAATGCTGCTCATAGTTTTGTCTCCTTTTCATTTAATGCAATTAAATTGTATCAAATATAAATTTGGCGTCAACCGGGATGCTCAGATTGAAGGTCGGGCATGGTGCGGAGGTGATTTTCTATTATAATATGGGGTATATGACTGAAACATGGAAAAAGGTGCTGCGTGCAGTGATGCTTGCCGTATGTCTTCTGACGGCTGCCTGCGGATCCGGTTCCGCAGGAGGCACACTGAGCGGGGAGCACAGTGATATGAGTGATTATGTTCTTCTCGACGGTATTGAACATGTCTTTTACGATCTCGATGTCGAAACAATGGTCAAGGCGATGAAGGCAAAGAAGACGTTTGCGGTGATGTTCGGCTATCCGGCATGCGAGTGGTGCGCCGAAGCCGCCCCGGTGCTGAATCAGGCGGCGACGGAATACGGAATGGAAGTCGGCTACATCAATACCCGCAGTAATCCGGAATGGCAGAAGAACACGGAGATCACGGACTACGACATGCTTGTAGAGGCAATCGGAGGATATCTGGAGTATGACTCCGACGGCGTCCGCCATCTCTATACCCCGACCGCGATTTTTATCAAGGACGGGGAGGTGACCGGTTTTCACGAAGGCACGGTTCCCGATCACAATGCGCGCAACCGCCTGATGACGCCGGAAGAACGGGAAGAACTCCTGAATATCTACCGCGGCATGTTCGAACAGATTCAGGGCAGTGCCGCAGCGAAACAGTGAATCATATAAAAAGGCCGCAGGGCCTTTTTCAATGGAATGACAGGGTCAGCGGTAGCTGCCCGAATAAATGGAACCGACAGTGAGACCGTCTCTCCCGCTCGTTATGGACGGTGTGAAATTGAACTCAAGATAGAACCGCCGTGTGTCGGGATAGGAGCGGATCACATGGGAACGACGGAAATCCCGGGCAAACCGGTCCTTCTCGGTCTGGGAGTACATAACTCTGAACCCGTCGGTTTCCGCGTCAAACTCAATATCGATTCCGTCTGTCGAAGGATCGATCTCTCCGCTTCTGACATACTGCTCATCGAATTCTTTTACCGTACAGGGAGTGTAATAATACCTGCCTTCCGTATCCCAGTCGATATAGCCATCGTCTTTATAACGGTGGGAAGAGGCGCTGTAAATGGTTTCGTCGCCGTATTCCTCCACAAATTTTTCCCAGGTGCTGCCGATGGCGATGCCGCGTGAGGTTTCATAGCCGTCGCCTTCCCGGTAGATGCCGTAGGAGTCGTAATGAAACGTGCGGACATCCTGTGTCGGCTCGCCGGTATCGGAATAATTCAGCACATATTCTTCAATCGGAAGGTAGCCGGGCGCTGTCCGGTGTTCCATAAACAGGGTGGTGCCGTAACGGAGATGTCTTCCGACCGCCAGCGAAACAATGCATGCAAGAACGGCGATTCCGATCCGGAACGGCCGGAGCGGCTTTGTTTCCTTTTTCGGAGAGGACCGCTTCTTTCCGGCACTTTGTTTCGGAGCTTCATCCGATTCAAACGGATTGATGCGCTTTGTTTCCTGCTGTGCCTGTACTGCCATACCGCTATTGTAAAACAAAGCTGTGCTAAACTGAATCTGATGAACGAAAAACTTCTTCTGGAAAACGGTCCGGATCTTGCGGTGGTCATCGGTGCGCAGAGCACGGAGGGACTGACCGGATGCGGCCTCAGCATACTGGCATGTCCGGTGGAGGAATCCCGCTGGAACATTGATCTCAGTCCGTGGCCTGCGAAGGCGGTATTCCGCGGAACACCGGATTTCGAAGGCGGAGCGGACACATTTTTTTCGCGGCTTCTGCCGGAAATACAGGCGGCGAAGGAAACACATCCCGGCCGGCTGTTTCTCTGCGGATATTCTCTGGCAGGGCTGTTTTCACTTTATGTATGCACACAATACGATCTGTTTGACGGATGTGCTTCCGTTTCCGGTTCCCTCTGGTATCCGGGATGGACGGACTGGCAGAAAGAGCATCCGCTTCAGTGCAGGGATGTCTACTTTTCCCTCGGGGACAAAGAGCCGAAGACAAAGCATCCGCTGATGAAGACGGTTGGGGAAAAGACAGCGGAGTCCTGCAATCTTGCGGGTTTGACATCCGCGGCGGTGTTTGAGTGGAATGAAGGCGGTCATTTCTGCGATGAGTCCGTCCGTATCGCAAAAGCGCTGGCATGGCTGATGCGAAGCGGGGAAGCGGACAGAACAGAGGCAATGGCATATAGCGGATAGAGTAATGCATGTTTTCTGCACTGCATTGAGGTGGTTATGAACGGGAACGAATTATTTGAACTGTTGAACAGCTGCGGCGGAATTGAATCCGTCATGAAAACACCGGCGGGTCTTCTGATTAACCGATGCAGTGATGAAGCTGTCCCGCTTCCGGAAGATTCACGGATTGTGCGTGCGGTATCGGAAGGAAAGCAGCTGGAACTGATTCTTTCATCCGGAACGGAAGAACTGTATCGGGAACTGAATGCCCGACTGAACGAAAAGCAGCCGTTCAGTATCCGCCTGGTTCTGAATAAGATCATGGATGCGCTGTCCGGTTCGCTGGTGCCGCTTCTGCCGATGTTAATGGCGGCTGCGCTGTTTAAAACCGCCGCATCCGTGCTGGGGCCGAACATGCTGAAGATGCTTGCGGAAGACAGCGATCTGTATACGCTGCTCTCTTTTGTCGGAGACGCCGGGTTTTATTTCTTTCCGATTGCGGTCGGCTACACCAGCTCCAAAGAGTTCGGGACCACACCGATCCTCGGTATGTTTCTCGGCGGCATTCTGATCCATCCGACATTCATATCAATTGCGGAGGCGGGAACACCGTTCTCGGTATACGGCATCCCGGCCCGGCCGCTGAATTATTCGGCGACGATTCTGCCGGTCATTCTTTCCAACTGGGTCATGTCCTATGTGGAAAAATGGATGAACCGGGTGATCCCGGAAGCGCTTCGGGCAGTCTTTGCGCCGTTTCTGACCATTGCCGTGATGCTGCCGGTCGCACTGCTTGTTCTGGCGCCGGCCGGATCGATTATCGGAGAAGGCCTCTGCAATCTTCTGATCACCCTCGGAAACACGGGCGGCATCGTGACGGTTCTTACGATTGCCGTGCTTGCGGCTCTCTGGGAGTTCATCATCATGGGAGGCCTGCACTGGCTGTTCATATCTTCCATCTTTGTTGTGCTGGCTCAGAACGGCGTGGAAACGATCATCACGCCGCAGTGCGCCGCATCCGCTTTTGCGGTCGGAGGAATGGCGTTCGGCGCGTTCCTTCGCCTGAAAAACAAGTCGGAGCGTTCCGCCGCGTTCGGCACGGTCATTGCCCAGATGATCGGCGGTGTGACAGAGCCTGCACTGTACGGTGTCGGATTCAAATACCGCAGGCCGTTTATCGGCCTTGTGGCGGGAGCGTTTGCGGGCGGCCTCTATGCCGGCATTACGCAGATCAAGGCATACAATTTCATTCCGAGCGCAAGTTTCCTCTGCTTTCTGAACTATGTCGGAGGAACCACGGTGAATGTCATCAACGGAGTCATCTCTGCCGTTATCGGATTTACCGTCTCCTGTGCGGTGACATACTTCCTCGGCATTGATCAGAACAGGACAGTTCGAAACTGAGACCTGTATAATACATGGAAAAACAGGGCAGCTGACCGTTGCCTTTTTATGTGAAAAGGAAGAACCGGTCCGCTGTGTTATGATGTTCGCGGACGGAGGAAACCGCAATGATTCAGGACATCGCACCCCACACACTCGGAAACCAGTATCGGAATATCAGCCCCCGGGATGAGGACTGCGTGTTCTGCTTTCACGATGAGACGATTCTCCTTCATACCGAAGGAGACCGCATTTCCTTCCCGGTGCTTTCCCGGCTGAATGTCAGCCAGGACCGTCTCATCTATCTGTTTTCGCTGGATTCAAAGCCGCTGTTTCTCTGTCTTGAACCGGCGGAAGCGGACGGATTTGAACGCATAAGATTTTCTGAAATCCGCCGGCAGAACCTTCAGCCCGAAGAAACGGTCTATGCCGTCTTCACGGCATATCATCTTGCGGTATGGTATACCACAAGCCGGTACTGCGGCAGATGCGGACACGAGACCGTGCATGATGAAACGGAGCGCGCCATGCGCTGTCCCGCCTGCGGAAACATCATCTATCCGCGGATCAATCCTGCGGTCATTGTCGGCGTTCTTAACGGTGACCGTATTCTGATCACAAAGTACGCCAGAGGCTACGGAGGCAGTGCACTGATCGCAGGCTTTACGGAAATTGGCGAAACGTTTGAAGAAACGGTCGCAAGGGAAGTGATGGAAGAAGCCGGCATTCGCGTGAAAAACATCCGGTACTACAAATCGCAGCCCTGGGGACCGGCGTCCGATATTCTTGCCGGCTATTACTGTGAGGTGGACGGCGATGATACGATCACCGTGGACTACAGCGAACTGCGCACCGCGGAATGGGTGCGGCGGGAAGATGTTGTCTTACAAAGCAATGAGTACAGTCTGACAAATGAAATGATGAAGAATTTTAAAGAGGGGAAGATCTGATGATCAGCCCCTCTTTTAACAGATAATGATCGGTTTGCGGATTTCCGGCTGTCATTTCTCGGGAATTTCCACTGCCGTGCGGTTGTGGAAACTCCATGCCCATGCATGAACCGGAATGCCCGGCTTCAGAAGCTGCAGGACCCGGCGGTAGATATTCAGCTGTGCGCTGTAATGCCGGCGGATCGCATCCGGCGTCATCGCATCCGTCTTGAAATCAATGAGCAGAATCTCATCCGCTCCGAATGCCGCAAAGTCCATAACTCCCGTCACCGGCTGACCGGTTTCGGGATCTTCCGCATAAAACGGAAGTTCCTTCCGGATATCCATCGCAAGTGCCTTCCGGTACAGATCGGACTGCGCAAAATTCAGAATGGCATCGATATCTCCCTCCCTGAGCAGTGTGTGATCGAAATCATCGGCGGTCCACATCCGGTCCGGAAGCGCCGCAATGGTTTCATGGATCAGCGTACCGTAGCGTGTGCCGCGGGAGAGTGAACCCGGGTTCAGCGGCGGAAGCGAGGCAAACTCGCTTTCGCTCGGGCGGATCACCGTCTGGACCGCAGAAGCGGGGGCGGTGCACCGTGAGAGCTCCTTCACATAGGACGGCAGGGTTTCGGGAACGGTCCGGAATGATTCGGGAGGAATATGTTCCACCCGGTAGAGACCCGGCACTTCCTTCAGTGCTGCCGTGATATATCCGGTAATGCCTTTGCGGCGGCTGAGCTCGGCCAGCGTCATGACCGGCCGGTATGGCTGTTCCGCTTTGGCAAGATCGACAATGAACATGGTCTTCTCGGCGCGGGTAAGCGCAACATACAGGACGCGGATATACTCCGCGAGATCCGCAACACTCTGCCGGTGTTCCGCTGCCATGCGCGCTGCGGTGGAACGGGAAGTGCGCCAGGGAAGGTCGATATGTTTCAGACTGAACGGAATTTCCGTATCCGGAATCAGTGCGTTCTGCGAATCCATCAGCCGGTTTGAAGAACTGCTCCAGAGGAAGACGACCGGATACTGCAGGCCTTTTGACTGATGAATCGTGGTGACGGTCACCACATCATCATCCTTACTGCGGCAGGTCGCATTGGAGGACTTTTCATCCGCCCCGGTGGTCATCATCCGGATCAGATCATAAACAGTGAAGCGGTTCTGTGCGCAGTGCACGGTTTTTTCATAGAGAAAATCAAAGTTTGCCTTGCCGGCATCCGTAAGCTTTTCATAGAACCCCTGATACAGTGCGACACGGTCCAGCAGCGCCGGCATTCCTTCGGAAAAATGACTGCGGAGTTCCTGAAGCCATGCCTTGATATCCGGACGCTCTTTGTAAACTGCGGTTCGCAGGGAGCCGTGTTTCAGACGGAACTGTGCGAGGGTTTCATCATCCAGCGCAAACAGTTCTCCGCTCAGCACCGTAAGCAGGGCAAGATCGTCATCCGGATCCGCAAGCAGCTGAAGGAGGGCAAGGATATACATGCAGAGGTCGCTGTTGTAGAAACCCTGGCGTGTATCGATGTCGTAGGGAATGCCGCATCGCTCAAAGATCCGCGCAAGGGTGATCTTTTCCGCATGGGAACGGACGAGCACGCAGAAGCTGTTCCAGCGCTTTCCTTCTTCATGCAGTTCGATCATTTTCGAAGCGATCCATCCTGCCTTCCGTTCCTTGGCGCTGAAGCTTTCATCTTCGGAATCCGTTTCTCCGCTCTCCGGTATTTCCGGTTCTTCCAGAAGAATCATCCGGATCGGAGGATCATCCGGGGAGGTCTGCGAGGGAACGCCGGGAGTAACGATGTCTTCGCTTCCGTATACGTCTTCTCCGCCGTCGATGTTCATCAGCCGCTGAAAGAGCAGATTGGAGAACTCTATGATTTTGGATGAGGAACGGTAATTGTGATCCAGCGTGATCCGGTACATTGCGGGGTCTTCCGCAAGACCGCGCATCAGCGCAGGCTTCGCGCCGCGGAACCGGTAGATGGACTGCTTGACATCGCCGACGCGGAATATGGTTCCAGGTGCGGCGACAGTACTGATGATCTCGTTCTGAAGCCATGAGGTATCCTGGAACTCATCGACCATGACTTCCTTCAGACGGGACCGGAACAGTTTTGCGACTTCCTGATCGTTCCGGTTGAGGATCTCCCATGCATACTGTTCCATATCGGTGAAATCCATACATGCATTTTCCCGTTTCCGGTTCTGAAATTCCCGCATGGTAATGATCGTAAGTTCACTGAGAACGTGCGCATGCGGATAGAGTTCCTGCATGTCGCGCACCAGCACATCGCTGCTGAAGAGCATTCCGGTGATTTTCTCACACGCGCCGTACATGGTATTCCGTGTGGTTTCATAGGCAGGCACATTTTTGCATGCCGGGGTTTTGATTTCGGTTCCGAACGCATCGAACAGTTCGCGGAAATGATCATAGTTTTCCGCCCGGAGCGCCGCTTCCGTATTCTGAAAGCGAATGTGCGACTGCAGGATCTGTTCGGGCTTTTTGAATTCTTCCGGATACTGTTCCGCAAGAGCGGTCATCTCCCGGAATGCCTGATCGGCAGTCTCCCAGAGCAGGGTGAGCCGGTCAAAGAATGCCGAACGGATCACCTCGGGAATGTCATTCATTGTGCGGACATTGCGGAACATTTCCGCATTGGTGCGAAGATATGTCTCCGCATCGCCGCTGCGTTCCGCAAGATCCCGGAGGGAGTTGACCATTGTTCTGATCTCCTCACAGCTTTCCGCCCGCGGGCTGTAGGCTTCCAGCAGGCGGATCAGACCTTCGTGGTCGGTCCGGTCGTATTCCGCAAGGGCATCGTTGAAGGCCTCCTCCAGCATCTGCCTGCGAAGACTTTCTTCCAGGATGTTTTCTGCGGTGGCGGGGTCCAGTCCGATTACGCTGAAATACTTGCGGATCAGATTCAGACAGAAACTGTCGATCGTGGTGATATCCGCATCGGAAAGAAGCACCAGCTGGGAAGCCAGCCACTGTTTCTCCTCTTCGTTTTCTTCTTTGGCCGCAATTTCCTGAAGGCGTGCCGCAACGCGGTTTTTCATTTCGCTTGCGGCGGCTTCGGTAAACGTGACCGCAAGAATCTCATTCATTCCGATATGCTTTGAGGCACACAGGGAAACAAGCCGTTCGACAAGAACGCGTGTCTTGCCGGCTCCGGCAGATGCACTGACGAGAATATCGGAACCGGTGGTAAGAACCGCCTTTGCCTGACGTTCGTCCATCTTCATGTCAGTCTGCCTCCTTTCCCTTTTTCAGAGGAATATCCTTCATTACCAGATCCTTCGGCGCACGCGGCGGCAGATGATATCTGCATATGGCTTTGTAATCACAGAATGTGCAGGCGCCGGCCACCGGGTCCACATCGATCATTCCCTCACAGGCGTGTTCATGGAAATACTCATAGAGTTCCGTGATGCACTGTTCAACCGCCTCATAGGAATACCTGCCGGTTCCCGGTGAAAACAGGCGCTTGTAGTCGTCATTGCTGATGAGAGGATCGTCAAAGGACCATCCGTTCAGGCGCCGTTCTCTGATCATCGCTTCCTTCAGAGCGGGCGCATCATCGCAGGTATCATTCAGAACGCCGTTCTTATTTGTTTTCCCGAAGCTTCCGGGCTCCGACTTTCCGCTTTCCGGCTTCATTGAAATATAGAACGCACCGGCCGGCCGGCGGTTCTCCCTGCGGCAGGCGACGATCAGATAGGACAGAAGCTGAAGCTGAAGGCCGGCTTTGATTTTCTTTTCCGACAATGTCTTTTTCGATGACTTGTAGTCCAGAATGCGCAGCGAAGCACCGGAATAATCAATCCGGTCAATGCAGCCGTTCAGCCGGACATGCGGGGTGATCGGCTCCTCAAACTTTTCTTCCGCTTTTTCCGGCGTCCATGAGGGAGCAGCCTCTTCCGTTTCCTTCAGGAACTGCATGGTCTGAAGAAGACTGTGCACCATCCGTTCTTCACACAGCGAAGCCCGGATCTCTTCATCCGGATGCATGGCGCGCAGCGAACTGAATGCCGGTTTCAGAAAAGATCGGATCTCTTCTTCACTGACAGCCGTGTAGTCTTTATGAAAGCTGTTTACTGCATGTTCCAGAACGGCATGCTGGAGGGTTCCGATATCGGACTGTTCCAGACCGCCGCGCTGTTCCTTGCGGACTTTGAGCCCGGACTGCAGGAACCAGGAATACGGACAGCTGAACCAGCGCTCAATGCGGGAGACGGAAGAGAGGATCTGTCCGTCGGTTTCATAGAGCGCCTGCGCGGTTTCGGGCAGAATGGAATGTTCCCGCGGACCGAGCGGCCTTACTTTTTCTATCGTCCAGGGCTGTCCGGAGACCGGCTTTGAAATAATGTCAAACGCCGGCTGAATTTCCCGGCCCTGATAATCGCTTGCGGCATAGGAATAAATAACGGTATCGGAATTGTTCTCCAGCCATGAAAGCTGGTCCATCCAAAGCGCATGCCGCTCTTCCATCGTCGGATACCCGCTTACCTTTGCGGCGTACGGTTCGTCAAACAGACCCTTGCGCAGGGGAACGCCGGGATACTGTTTTCCCGAACAGCCAAGGACGTACATCGTATTGACCGGTTCCGTGGGATGGGAGAGGTCGGTGACCATGCAGAAAGAGGGCATCGGCTCACTGACGGAACAGGAGGAGGCGTCGATTTCCCGAAGCACAAACAGCGCATCCTCTTCCGTTTCGATCAGCGGGAGCGTCTGGTTCAGACGGGTGCGCAGGGCAAGCGCCGCACCGAGTTCCCGGGGATCTTTTGTGATGCCGGATGCACGGAGCGCTTCAAACGCGGCAGTCAGTGACTCGGAAGGCGTCGATGCATTCTGAAGCGGCGTAAGTACGGAGCCGATATCGGAAAGAAACGTTTGAGCTTTCTGATCAAGCTTATCTGCGGCCTTGTGATCCCGTTCAAAGAATTCGGAACTGATCTGTCCGGAAAGCGGGGTGTATCCTTCGTCATTTACGGCAGCGGCGAAATGCCGGATCAGCCGGATGCCCGCATGTGCCGGGAAGGCATCGGCTTCCATGCATTCAAGAAAGGAACTGCGGTCCTTGTAGAGCGCATAGCGGGCAAGGCTCACAAAGGCATCGACAGCGGCAGAGCGGAAGGATTCATGAACGGCTGAGAAAGGAATCCCGTAGCGTTCAAATACCTGCCGGAGCACGGGGAACTGCGTCTCATAACCGCACAGGACGACAGCACAGGGAGTATTGCGGCGGACGATGTCCTGCGCGCAGGCTTCGATTTCCTGCCGGACGCCCGGCGCATACCGGAGTTCGGTATGCCGGCATGTTCCTGTTTCAGAACTGCCGCTCACATCGGGAATCGCGCTGCGCAGATCTTTCAGAAAGCGGGACCGGAACGGATCCGCCTCAAAGCGGACGGCAAATTCCGCCGGTGAATACGCGGCGGCTTCTGCGAGAAGCTTCGCACGGGATGCCGCAATCTTCTTCTCCTTCAGCGGCAGTGCAAGTGCTTCTGCGAGAATGCCGGCAAGTTCTCTCTCGCTGGCCGTATCGGCAGGCAGCTGTTCCGGACGGATATCATACAGCGCGCATTCTCTTGCAAAGGAAAGAATCTCCTGAATGAATGCCGGGAACCGGAACATTGCGCGGTATATGGGGAATGCGTCATCTTTCTGTTTCAGGATCTTTGAGAGCCGCAGGGTGTCTGCTTTTTCATCCGAAGGTTCTTCCTGGCGGAGAATGTTGGAAAGCGAAAGCAGCCGGATTCCGGTGATGACCGGACTTCCGGATTCCTTAAGCAGACGGTGGCGGATCATATTTTTCTGTTCTTCACTGCAGATAATGGTTTTCATGGCACCATTTTACCATGCGCCGTTCTTTTGCCTGGCAGGAGGGGAGAATCGGAAGAAAATCCGATGGGAAAACTTCCCGGCATTTATACATGAGTGCATGTTCAAAAAAAACGAAAAAACGCATTCTGTACATTGAACGTGTATTGAATTTATGAATATAATAGATGAAACATGCATTATCGGAGGGGAGTATGGCAGTATTTGATGGTCTCGCAGGAATGCCCGCTGGGCAGCAGTGTTCCTACAACGGAACGCTGAGTGATTACCTGAAAGAAAACGAAGTTGCGGACGAAGCGCTCCTGCAGGCATTTAAAACCATCAGCAGCACGGATCCTGATGTGCGGATCGTTACCGATCTTAAAGGAAGTGTCAAGCTTGACAACATCAGCAACCGTATTATCCATTATCGTGACATCAGCAAACTTGCGGGCAGCCCCGTTGTTTATCCTTATCTGATTTATGCCCGCTACGGTGAGGCTGATCAGGCGATGCTGGTGCTTCCGTACGAAGAAGGCGGATACCTGTATGCACGCGGTTACTATTACTGCATGAGTGAGGCAGGCAGCCAGTTCTATGAAGATCGGAATGAGATTCTTGAAATCTGCACACCGAACGCAGATGAGATTGTCAGCTCCTGGGAGCGGCTCAAGAAGGAAAAAGCAGGACTGATTCAGCGTCAGCTGGACCGGACATGCTTCAAAAACTACGATGAGCTGAAGGCAAAGGCAGTCGAGGCCGGCGAAGCTCTCAAAGCCCGCGCAGCCGCAGAACTGATTGAAACGGAAGACAAGGCTCCGCTGATTGCGTCCTATGTTGTCCGCTGGTTCCTGCTTAAAAAGCTGGTCTATGTCCAGTATATGGTCAATAAAAACATCCGTTCGGCCATCCATGAAGGCGATATTCACAAGCAGCGCAATCAGGCGCGGATCAATGCGGATGATATCCCGTTCATGAGCTATCGCTCCATGTGGACGATAGGAACGGAAGCGGAAAACGAGTAATCAGGTCCCGGATAAGTACATTTATGAAAGAGACGCCCGTTTGGGCGCCTTTTTTAATGATATAATTTCTTCTATTAAGAGGATTGATGAAACATGAGAAACTCACCCAATGGATTCTGGATCTTATTTCTGCTGTTCTTTGTCTTCGGTTTTTTTGACAGCATTATTCCGCTCCTGCTGATTTTCGGAGTGGTTACCTATATCATGACACAGGCAGTGAAAGCATCCAGAAATAACGTATATACCAGTTCAAATGCAGGCTCGCGCCGTCAGACCGTGCACCGCTACGGGATGAGCGATACCCGGCATTCCGCAGACAAGAAGGCGCGTGTAAACGCCTACCTTCTGAAGCGGTTCCGCAGCGGGGAACGTGCGATCACGCTGACCAGCGGCAGCCATAACCTTGTGCTGACCCTGAAAGGCGGCAGGTTCTCGAGCCTTGATGCCCTTGAAGTCGACTGCGACGGGCATTATTTCAGAACGGTTGCGGATTTCCGCAGGAACTACGGTGAAATCTATGACCAGATGTTCGACACGCTGCTCACAATGGAACAGAACGATGTTGCGATGGTGGCGCCGGAGATTGTCGATGTGGATTACGTTCCGAAGACCGGAACGGCTCAGGTAAAGAAGCCTGCCGCAAAGCCGAAGCAGGAAGCGCCGAAGGAAGAACCGAAACCGAATGATGCCGTTTCGTTCCGTGAACAGATCAACGCACTGAATGACGGAATTCCGGATGAGGAGATTTCCAACGGCCTGTATGAGACCGCCGCGCTGCTCAAGCAGCTGGATGATCTCGAGCGCACATTCCCGAAACAGAAGGGCAAGCTGAAGAAACTCTACAGCAACTATCTGCCGTACCTGATCGGAATTCTCCAGCAGTACACGAGAATGCAGAACGTGCAGACGGATGCGAACTATGAAAAGAACGTACAGAGTCTGAAAGATACGATCAGCCATATCAACAGCGCCATGAAGGACCGCCTGATTCCGGCGATGTCCGAAAGCGACTCCATCAATCTGTCCGCAGATATGTCAACACTGGAGGCGATGCTGAGGAAAGACGGCATGACAACAGACGACGATATCATGATGGCTCTGAAGCAGCAGAATGCAGGTGAAGAAAGCAGCACACTTGAGGGGTGATGAATCATGTCAGATAAACGTACCGAAGAAAAAGAACGCCTGATGCGGGAAATCCTGAACAAGGAACGCACATCCGGAAATACCGTGAAAACCGATGATGTTGTGCTTGTCACCGGCAAGGGAGAAGATTCCATCGACAAGACCGCAGGTGACGTCACAACGATGTCCAATATGATTTCCTCTGCTTCAAAGGCGACATCCGACCTTCTGAAAAATGCCGACCGCTCCTTTGAAGAGCTGCGCAAGCTGCTCACCGGCCAGCAGAAGGAACTCGAGGAGCTGTCAAAGGACAACGGCTTCAACCAGGCGGATATGGAGCGTGTGCAGCGGGAGATTGAGCAGGACTACGGACTGACGCCGCAGGAAGCGAAGAATCCCGGCGTTCTTACCGTATTTGATACGCAGAAGGTATTTGATGAAATCCTTGTCGAAATGGACGAGGAAATCGTCGGCCAGGATGATGCACTGCGCCAGTTCTGTGTTGCCTTCCGCCGTCCGTATGTCATGGGCACGGTCGAAGGAAAGGCAAAGAATGTCATTCTCGTCACCGGTCCCAACGGAAGCGGCCGCCATGCCTGCGTGACCCGCATGGCAAAGTCGCTGTTTGAACACCGCGTCATCGGCAGCGATGATGTGTATACCATCGACATGAGCCTTTACCAGAGCGGCGCGCAGGAACAGATCTTCCTGCAGGACCTGTACAAGGATCTTTCCGGCAGAGGGCAGATCATCTGCTTTGAAAACTTTGAGACCGGCTTCCCGGGATTCCTGCGGATGG
>CAMOOA010000003.1 GCA_946621045.1 uncultured Erysipelotrichaceae bacterium | reverse complement strand
AAGCGGAAAAGGCAAGGCAGGCTAAAAAACTTGCGGAAAAGCAGGCCGCAGAGAAGCTTGCGGCTGAGAAACTGGCCGCCGAGAAACAGGCCGCGGAAAAACTGGAAGCTGAAAAGCTGGCCGCTGAAAAGCTTGCGGCTGAGAAGCTGGCTGCCGAGAAACAGGCCGCGGAAAAACTGGAAGCTGAAAAGCTGGCCTCTGAAAAGCAGGCAGTTTACGATCAGAAACCTGAGCCTGTAACAGAAGTCCATCCGGAACCTGTACAGGAAACGGTACAGGCAGAGGAAGTGCCGGCAGCAGCAGAACCGTTACCGGAAGTAAAAGCGGAACCGGCAGTTTCGGAAGGCAAAGCCGCAGACGAACTGGACAGAAAACTGTCAGATGCCGAAGATGCATATCTTGAATCCCGGCGTAAAAAACAGCAGGGATTGCTGAAAAAGAAAACGGCAGTTGCCGCTTCGGCCGCAAGTCATGCGGTAAAAACACTCCCGGTTCATATTCCGACCATCTCCGTTCCGGAGAACCTGGATGCCAAGGAACTGATCACGGAGGCACGCGACAATACAAACGGCATCATTTACCGGGTTGTCAAGGCGCTTGAACTTCCGAGTGCTTCGCAATCGGTTCAGACAGCACTTACTGTCGGTGCGGCGAAGTACGGACTGATCGGACTGACAACTGCACTGGCCACGATGGTCGGTACTTCAGGAAGTGAAACAAAACCGTCCATCGGAGTATTCATTGCACTGTTCCTGGTAATCCTGGTTGCAGGTACCGCAGTGTCTGCCGGAGTATCATGGCTCTGCGGACTTCTGCTTGTGAAGAAGGGCGGCGGGGAAGACGCTACGGCAATTCTGCGGAATAACAGCTGTTATGCGCCGATTTCCGCACTTGCATATGTCTTCTGTGCACTGATTCTGATTTTCAACAAAGTAAAAGCTCTTGCAGTTCTGATTCCGGTAATCCTGCTTTCGATCATCGGTCATCTGATGGTGATGTATCGGGAGAAACGGGTCAGAAAACTCCATACGACTCTGATCTATCTGCTCTGTCTGATTCTAGCGGCAGCTGTGGTCACGGTCATCGCACTGCTGTTCTCATCTCAGATCTGCATGATCTGGAATGCACTCAGCTGATATTGATCTTAAGGAAAGTATCCTTCGCGGAAACTTTCCTTTTTTTGAGCATTCCGGTTGTGCATTTAACGGTCAGGGATATAATGATAAAGAAGAAACTCAGGGCAGGGTGAAACTCCCGACCGGCGGTATACCCCGCGAGGCGAATGCCTGAACCGGTGCGATTCCGGTGGCGACAGTACAGTCTGGATGGAAGAGTTGTTTTCTTTTATCAATTTTCCTTGAGGTTTTTCACAGAGCCTCATTTTTTATGGGCAAAGGAGAAACCAGATGAAAAACATTACTACATCAAAAATTGCAAAAGTTGCCGTTCTCGGGGCCGCTGCCTTCGTGGTCATGCTGGCGGAATTTCCGCTTCCTTTTTTTCCGCCGTTTTACAAACTTGACCTCAGCGAAGCGGTCGTACTGATCGGAGGGTTTGCGCTCGGTCCGATCTCCGCTGCAGCAATCGAAGCATTAAAGATTATTCTGAATGTGCTATTTACCGGGACAATGACAGCCTATGTCGGCGAATTTGCGAATTTTGTGATCGGGCTGTCCTTTGTGCTTCCGGCAGTGATTTACTATCATCGTCATAAAACACGTCAGAACGCGATTCGCGGACTTGTGATGGGCAGTGTATGTCTGATCGTTGTCGGTGCGCTTCTCAACGGTCTCGTGCTTCTTCCGGCATATTCCTACTTTTACCACATGCCGATGGATGCTTTGATCGGTATGGGATCCGAGCTGATTCCGATCATCCATGACCGGCTTACTTTTGTCCTGTTTGCGACAGCGCCGTTCAATCTGATCAAGGCGGTTGTAACAAGCATTCTTACGATTACGCTGTACAAACGGATTTCTCCGATCCTTCATCGATGATTGCATAGTGATGTGTGATAATCATGCTATAATGAAGATTGTTTGGAGAAATGTAAGAAATGCCTGTATATTCCCGTAAAGCGAAATACGAAGAACTCCGGAAGAGTCTTCAGAATGAATCGGAATCCGGTCCGCAGCAGACGCCGGAACTTTCACCGTACATTGAACGGTTAAATAAGATTGCGCCGGGCAATTTTGAAGCGCCCGAAGTGAATGCACCGGAAACGCTTTCACCGGTACAGCCGCGCCGTGCTGCATCCTATGCGCAGCCTGAGACAGTGCAGCCGCAGACCGCGCGGAAAGAGGAACCTGTTCCGGCTCCCGCTTTCAGCAAGCAGTATTTTGAGAACGGCGCCAATTCCACGGCATCCTTCAACAATGAATACATGAATGAATATGTTCAGGAAGCCAAGCGCTACAACATTGAACAGGGCAATGCATTCTCCGCAAACACCGATCTGGATATTCTGCGTAATCTGCGGGGTGAAACGCCGAAGGCTCCGTCCAAGCCGTATCCGGATGAAGAGCCGGCAATCATCAAGCCGATCAGCCAGGACAATCGCCGCGAGGCGCCGAGGGAAACAAAACCCGCTGCGGTGGAAAATGATACGGCGGATATTTCCTTTGCGACAAAGCCTTCCAAAAAGCCGGCAAGTTCCCGGCGGTGGGAAGAAGAGATGTTTGATGATGATTCCGAACTGGCGGATACCGGGGAAGATGATTACATCGATGATCCGCGCACAATGACCAAGGATGACATTGCGGCGGAAGTAAGACGGATGATCGGCAACTCTCAGAAGTCGGAGAGTTCAAAGCGTCCGCACAGAACCGTTCATGATGAAACGGATGAAAATGATTATTACAACAGCCGTCCGACACGGGAACAGCAGCTTCTCAATGAAACATCCATGATCCGTTCACAGATGGTTGACTATGAAGATAATCTGAATGATGTTAATGATAAGATGCACCGGACGAACCAGATTCTGAATATCGTCCTCATTATTCTGATCATCGCGCTTGCGCTTGTGCTTGGGGTGGTCATTTACTGGGTGCTTCTTTCAAAAGGAGTGATCAGCTGATATGCGAATTAATATTGCGATTGACGGTCCGAGTGCCGCAGGCAAAAGTACGATTGCCAAAGAACTCTGCAAAAAACTTGGGTATGTTCATCTTGATACCGGCGCAATGTACCGCTGTACAGCGCTGAAAGCGCTGCGGCAGGGAATTGCCATGGACGATGAAGAAGGCGTCTGCCGGATGCTGGAAAACACGGTTATTGAACTGACACCGGACGGGAAGGTATTCCTTGACGGTGAGAATGTCAGTAAGGCGATCCGGGAAGACGATGTTTCGATGCGCGCAAGCGATGTATCCAAACTGCAGAATGTAAGACGCGATCTTGTAAAGCGCCAGCAGGAGATGGCACGCGCTAAAGGTTTTATCATGGACGGAAGGGACATCGGAACGGTTGTCCTCACCGATGCGGAAGTAAAGATTTACATGACCGCATCTGCCCGGGCACGTGCGATCCGCAGATACCGCCAGAATATTGAAAACGGAATCGAAACTTCTGATATCGATACACTGGAAGCGGAGATCAAAGCCCGTGACGAACAGGATATGAACCGTGAGTTCTCTCCGCTGCGCAAAGCAGATGATGCCATTGAAATCGACACATCCGATCTTACGATTGAAGAAGTCACAGAGCGTATTTACGAACTTGCCAGACCGTTCATTGAAGCGGAGGAAGCACAGTGAATCAGGGAGTTATCGCAATCGTTGGCCGTCCGAATGTCGGAAAGTCAACGATTTTTAACAGAATTGCGGGATCCAGGGTCTCGATCGTTGAAGATGTGCCCGGTGTTACCAGGGACCGAATCTATGCAAGGGCGGAGTGGACCGGACATTCGTTCCGCCTGATCGATACCGGCGGCATTCAGCTGGCGGATCAGCCGTATCAGAAGGAGATCCAGGCTCAGGTTTCGATTGCGATGGAAGAGGCAGATGTCATCATTTTTGTCGTGAACGGAAAATTCGGGCTGACGGATGATGATCAGTACATCGCACGGATGCTGCAGAAATCCAGCAAGCCGGTTGTTCTTGCGGTCAACCAGATCGATGATGAATCCCGCCTCGCCAATATTTATGAATTCTATGCGCTCGGTGTTGGGGATCCGATCCCGGTATCCGGTGTACACGGTATCGGCATCGGCGATCTTCTCGATGCCTGTGTTGCTCTGTTTCCGGAAGAGGAAACCCATGATGAATCCGAAGGACTCCGGATCGCTGTGATCGGCGAACCGAATGTAGGCAAGTCCTCTCTCGTCAATGCGATCCTGAAAGAAGACCGTGCGATTGTTGCCAATGAACAGGGGACGACACGCGATGCGGTGGACAGCGCCTTCACCTATGAAGGAAAACCGTATGTGATCGTAGATACTGCGGGAATCCGCAAGCGCGGAAGAGTGTATGAGTCCATTGAAAAATACTCTGTTCTGCGGGCCTTGTCCGCAATTGAGTCGTGTGATGTCGCGGTTTTTCTGATCGATGCAGAAGCAGGAATCCGCGAACAGGACAAGCATGTTGCGGGATATGCCCATGAGGCCGGCAAACCGGTGATCATCGCGGTAAACAAGTGGGACACGGTTGAAAAAGACGGCCGTACGATGAATGAGTTTACCGAGAAGGTGAGAAAGGAATTTGTATATCTTTCCTATGCGCCGATCCTCTTTATTTCCGCAAAAACAGGACAGCGTGTCACACAGCTTCTGCCGCTGGCGGAACGTGTTGCGGAGAACAGCCGGCGGAGAATTCCGACCAATGTGCTGAATGAAGTGATTGCCGATACGCAGGTAACCACTCCGGCACCCGCAAGAAACGGAAAACGCTTCCGCATCTATTACGCCACACAGGTAAGTGTGCAGCCACCGACATTCGTGCTTTCATGCAATGATCCGAAACTGATGCATTTCACTTATGAGCGGTTCATCGAAAACTCTCTGCGCGAAGCATTTGATTTTGAGGGCACACCGATTCATATCATCGCAAGGAAAAAGGTCAGCGAATAGGGGCTGGTCATTCAAAGCTGTTTACTGACCGGATCTTCCAGATCATACGATCACGAAGATCCGGTTTTTATATGGGCGCATGAAAAAAGGCGTACGCTCTGTACGCCTTTCCCGCATCATTCAAGATGGAATCCATTTTCATCCCAGTGCCCCTGACCGATCCAGTTTCCGTTTTCATCCCAGTAACCGTATTGTTCATATGCAGGCACTTCAATCTGAACCCAGTTTCCGTTTTCATCAACGTATCCGTTTGCGGATTCGTCATAGATGTACTGCGCGATCGTACAGGCGGTATTGTCGGAACCGTCTGCCGTAGTGCTTCCGCCGCAGACCTTCACCTCGGAGCCTATTATGTCGGTAACATATCCGCTGAAGAATCCGTTCGTGGAGGAGATATCGCCGACCGGGATACCGTCGACATATACCGTTCCCCAGTAGTTTCCTCCGCCGGCAAGCCAGGAGAGATCCGCAAGGCATGCGCCCCACTGATCGATGTTGTTGTATGGGTCATGGAGACCGATGTTCCGCTGACCGCCCGAACAGATTCCGCTGGAATTAGCCCATGAAACCTTGAAAATACCGAACTGGTTGTAATTCGCACTCATTCCTCCGTTTCCGAGATATTCCGATTCGGATTTTCCGTATTCAAGGAATTCATTCGGATCAACAAGCGGCATGTTTTCAAGACCGGTCTTGGAAACGAGAGAGGTGACGGTTCCGCCTCCGTCCATCGCGTATTCGGGACGGACGTGAGGGAAGGTTCCGAAGATGTATGTGGATTCGGTGACGTCTTCCGGACGCGCAATCGCTTCCGGAACACCGAAGAGTTCCTCTTCCTTGTCGAGAAGGAGCCGGTTGATGTTTCCGGGAATATTCAGGGAACTCTTGTAAGAGGTATAATACGTTTCTTTTCCGGCAACAGCCATGTCATAGCCGACCCATACACAGTTTGTATACTGACTTGTGCTGGCGACCATCCACTTGTCCTTCATCTGTCCTTTCGGAATACCGTACTGCACGCCGTCGTTGCCCCAGTCGGTTGTGCCGGTCTTGGCATATACCGGATAGTCTCTGGCGAGCACCTGCATGTAGTTGAAGTAGGGACCGGTAACGTTATTGGCTTCCAGTTCCGTCGCAAGATAGGCGCTTCCGGAAGAGAGGGCCTTTACGTTCTGACGGTCCGGATAGAACTCGGTGCCGTCGGAAGTAAGAACAATTTTATTGATCGTATGCGGCTTGTTGTATACGCCGCCGTTGATCAGCATGCTGTGAGCACCGGCAAGTTCCTTACAGGTGGTTTCAAACGTTGTGCCGCCGATGGCGTAGGAGAGGTGGAAATTCTCCCGCTTCACATGGGAGAAGCCGATTGTCTGAAGATATTCAACCACTTTATCGGCGCCGATTTTGTTTACGACACGCTCCAGCGTGAGAATTGCCGGAATATTGAGGGAATTGCCGACCGCATCCTTGATCATCACATCGCCGGCGTAGTTGCCGCTGGCGTTGACAAGCACCATGCTTTCCATGGGATAGGTGATCGGCTTGTCGAGCAGAACTTCATCCAGCGAGTAGCCGAGGTATTCGAACGCAAGTGCATAGGAGAGCAGCGGCTTGACGCTGGAACCCGGCTGCTTGTAGTTCATGGTTGCACGGTTGAGCAGACGCGCGCCGTCATAGTTGCGTCCGCCGCCCACCGCAATGACTGCGCCGTTGCGGTTATCCATGGAGACCATGGCAACCTGCATCAGATCATCGGGGAAGACTACCTGAGTGTCACCGTTCTGAATCGATTCGACCTCTTCCTGCATGGTGCGGTTGAGATGCGTGTAGATCTGCATTCCCTTGACGGTCGGATCCATTCCGGTAAGCTCCATCGCTTCCTCAAGAACAACATCAAGGTATGACTGATACTGACTGTCTTCACTTGCCTGACGGACATCACCGATCAGGGTATCCTCGACTTTGATCTTTTTTGCAAGATCGCGCTGTTCCTCCGTAATGTAACCGTGATTGCACATCAGGTTGAGAACCGTGTTGCGGCGGTCTGTGCCGTAGTCGAGATATTCATACGGATTGAACCGGTTCGGCAGGTTGACGATACCTGCCAGCATTGCGGATTCATGAAGTGTCAGTTCATTCGTATTTTTGCCGAAATAATACTGCGAGGCACGCTGTACGCCGCGGATATTGCCGCCGAAGTTCAGCTTGTTGAGATAGAGCTGGAAGATTTCCTTTTTGGAAAGGAGCTTTTCGAGCTTGGTGGCCAGATAGATCTGCTGGACCTTATATTCAATTGACTTCGTACGTTCCGTACCGGCGTTGCTGGCATCCATCGACTCAATGGAGAAGTAGGTGTTTTTCACCAGCTGCATGGTGAAGGTGGAGCCGCCCTGACCGAAGGATCTCGTTTTGATGTTGTCGATCAGTGCCTTGGTGAAACGGGGAATGTCAAATCCGAAGTGTGAGAAGAACCGGCTGTCCTCGATGGAAAGGAAGGCGTCGACGAGGGACTCCGGACATCTGTCATAAACAATATTCTCACGGAGGTAGACACCGACTTCGGTGACGAGATTTCCGGAATCATCATAGATCTTTGTGGATTCCTCACCGACAAAATCCGTGAGATTGAGATCCGGCGCATTCTTTGTCATGTTGGAGACAATGACACCGGCAGCAGCGAAGGCAATCAGTTCGAGAATTACGCCGATCACAAGAATCACAGTAATAATTCGTATTGCTTTGCCTGGACGGGCCGCAGGTGTTTTGCGTGAAGGCGGGACATTCCGGTTTCCTCCGCCGCCTGAAGATGTTTTCCGGGCAGCGGAAGTTTTGCGGGCAGGTTTCTGCGCCGCGGTTTTTTCAATCTCCGCAATTCCTTCAAGATCCACCATTCGGGTAGCGCCGTCATCTTCCGGTGAGGAAGCGGTGACTGCGGCTGAATGTGATTCCTCTGCCGGGGTGACGGCCGGGATCTCTGCTGTTTTGCCGGAATCATCTGCGGAAGAAGACGCATTGTAACTTCCGAAGAGTGTATTTTCACTGCGTGATGAGAATACGGGCTTCGCCTTTGCGGAACTCCGGGTTTCTTCGGGATAGATTACGGCAGGGATATCCGGCTGTTTCTTCTTTGCGTTGGTGCGGTCGATGGCCTCCTGGGCCGCCCGCTCTCCGGCAGCGGTATCCATGTTGTCTTCCGAGAAGCCGAACATGGACAGCAGGGTGGAATCAAATTCCCCCTCGGAAGAAGGTTTTGCGGGTTCCGGTTTTCTGCGTTCTGTAAACGAAGCGCCGGGATTCAGCGAGAATGCCGGTGCGGGCTCCGCTTTCGGCTTTGTCTCCGCATCCGAGATTACCGGCAGGACCGTCGTTTTGACTGCGTCCGGAGCGGGTGCTGAGGCGGTATTGCTGAAGTCGATTTTTACATCGTCTTCGGGAGTGGTGTCAGGAACCCTGCTGAGCTGTGCTTCGGAAGCGGCAGGGGCCGGGCGCCGTCTTGCGGCAGTCCGTTCCGTCCGGCGTGCCGCTGCATCAGATGCAGTGCGTGCTGAGGAATGGGGCTGCGGAGTACGGAATACCGGTTTGGTGAGTTCGGGAGTCTCCTCGTCTTCCGGAAACACATTGTTGGCAGGCGTCAGGATCCGTTTGGATGAATTTGCCGGCGCAGCGGTTTCCGCAGGGGCAGCCGCATCTTCCGGGAATACATTGTTGGCGGGGGTCAGCACCTTGGACGAAGCCGCAGCGGGACGTTTGTTTCCGGCGGTCTTCACGGCAGCGGCAGGTACGGATTCCCGGGAAACAGAACCTGCAGAGGCCTGCGGCGGCCGGGAAGGAGAGACATTGCTGAAAACAGCAGCCGGGTCATAAGTACGGGCCGGTCTGACGGATGCCTCGGGGGAAGCGGTTCTGCGGTTTGCAGAAGCTTCGGCGGGCTTCTCATTCGAAGCGGACCCAGCCGTATCACGGCGTGAACTGATCCGTTCACGTTCGGTTCTGCTGAGTTCTCTTGTTGTCACGGGATCTTCGAAAAAGGAAAGATCATACGGGGAAAATACACGGTTGGTGCTGATCGTTGCACGTTTGTTCTGCACCGGTTTCTGCGTATTCGAATAAATGGATGAATACGGCTGCATTCCGGTACGGACACCTGCCTGCGCTGCTTCGGATTCCTGAGAAACCGAAGGCTGGGAAGCGGATGAAGCCGGTACGCGGATCTCTTTGCCGCCGACCCGGCCCCGCGTGAAAATAGAACCGGATTCGGTCAGCGTTGTGCGCCGTTTATTAAATGCGGAAGAGGGGACATGTTCAAAGCCTGTCTCTTCGTTCCGTATTTTTGCGTTGTTTTCTTCCATAACAAAAACTCCCCCTGAATCTAGAGTGCCTTTTCATTTTAACATAAATATAAATAAATATAAGAATGTTGGATTTCTGTTTTCGGACGGACGGGAAACGCGGTGCTTTTTCAAACTGAAACCCCACGGTGTACAATAAAATCATGGCAGTACATCTGATGGTCCGAAGCTGTTATACGATGCTCGGCAGCACGATTCGTGTGCTGGAACTGGCAGCCCGCGCAAAAGAACTCGGTTTTACTTCTGTCGCCCTTACCGACCGCAATGTCCTTCACGGGGCGGCCGCCTTTTCTCGTGCGTGCAGAGAAGCCGGAATCCGGCCGGTTTACGGGATGGAACTTGATGTATCGTTTGAAAATGAAGTATATCCGTTTCTTCTGCTTGCTCGCACCAACCGCGGTTTTGCCGGCCTTATGAAGCTCAGCACGATGGTTCAGTGCTCGGGAACCCCGGTTACTCCGGAACAGCTGGCAGAGAACAGTGAAGGAATTTCCGTAATTGTATACGGTGTTGACGGACCGGTCGAATCCGCCATGCTGAAGGAGGACCGGAATGAGATCATCCGCCGGCTGACACTTCTGAAAGCAGTGATCCCGTCGTTTGATATTGCAATTTCCTACCAGGATTCCCAGCTTTGGAAACTGAAAAACAAGGTACTGAAACAGTGTGCCGGAAAACTCGGGATTCGGACATGCGCGGTGAACAAAACCTATTATCTGAACAGGGAAGATGCGCGTCTCCATCAGATCCTTTCGTGTATCCGGATGCAGCGTCAGCTCAGTGATACTTCTGTTCCCGCCGTCAATGGACGGCATCTGCTTTCACCGGAAGAACTGGCAGATCTTTATGATGATCTGCGGGATCTTCAGCGGACGGATGAAATCGCAGCTTCATGCAATGCGGATGCAGTAACGGAAATCACGATGCTTCCGTCGTTTCCGACTCCTGCAGGACTGTCTTCCGATCAGTATCTGACGCGCCTGTGTCTTGCGGGACTGGAAAAGCGGATGGGCGGAAAAGCACCGTCTGCCTATCTTTCACGGCTGAAATATGAACTTGATGTTATTACCGGAATGAAGTTTTCGGATTATTTTCTGATTGTCTATGACTTTATCCGATATGCCAGAAAAAACGGAATCATGGTCGGCCCCGGAAGAGGATCTGCGGCCGGCTCGCTTGTCGCATACTGTCTCGGCATCACCATGGTGGATCCGATCCGATACGGTCTTCTGTTTGAGCGCTTTCTGAATCCGTCCCGTGTATCCATGCCGGATATTGACACGGATATACCGGATAACCGCAGAGAAGAAGTCATTCGCTATGTGCGGGACATGTACGGGAAGGACCATACCGCAAATATCGTGACGTTCAATACGCTCGGCGCAAAGCAGGTGCTCCGTGATGTCGGGAAAGTGCTCGGAATCGGACAGCGTGACATTGACATGCTGTGCGGCATGGTGCCGAACCAGCCCAAAATCACGCTCCGGAAAGCCTTGGAAAACAAAAAACTGCTTACTGTTGTGAAAGCGGACAAACGCTTCGGAGAACTGTTCCGGATCAGTGTCCGGCTGGAAGGCCTGCCGAGACACACCAGCATCCATGCGGCCGGCATCGTCCTTTCCGGAAAGCCGCTCGGCAGTGTGATCCCGCTGATGAACGGGGAAGACGGAATGCTGACAAGCCAGTTCCCGGCGGAATATCTCGAAGAGCGCGGACTGATCAAAATGGATTTTCTCGGCCTGCGCAATCTTTCCATGATTTCCGCAATGGAAGAGGCAATTAAAATAAATGAACCCGGATTTTCCGTCTTTTCCATCCCCATGGATGACAGCGCTGCCTATGATGTTTTCCGGAATGCGGATACAAACGGCATCTTCCAGTTTGAATCCGAAGGGATGAAGACGCTTCTCAGAAAGATCCGTCCGCAGCGCTTTGAGGATATCGTGGCCGCAATGGCGCTTTACCGTCCGGCAAGCACGGACAGTATTCCTGTATATCTTAAGAACCGCAGCGATCCGTCCGGGATTTCATATCCGTCGGAAGCGCTCCGGCCGATTCTTGAAGAGACCTATGGCGTACTGGTTTATCAGGAACAGACAATGAAAATTGCCCAGGTTGCGGCAGGGTTTTCGCTTGCGGAAGCGGATATGCTGCGAAAGGCAATGTCGAAGAAAAAGGAAGAGGATATGAAGGCCATGCAGGGGAAGTTCCTCAGCGGCTGTCTGGAAAACGGGTATAAGCAGGATGAGGCCATGGACCTGTTTGAACATATTCTGAAATTCGGCGGATACGGATTCAACAAATCGCATGCTGTAGCTTACGGAATGATCGCATATCAGAGCGCTTATCTGAAAGCAAGATATCCGCTGATCTTCTACGGAAGCCTGATCGATTCTTCGGTCGGCGACAGCGCCAAGATCTCCCAGTATATTGATGAATGCCGCAGACGCGGGATCCGTGTGCTTGCGCCGGATGTCAATCGTTCCGGAAGCGGATGTGTTTCGTTTGAACATTCACTGCAGCTTCCGCTCAGCGTGATCAAAGGAATCGGTGTTCATGCGGCGGCGGAAATCATCCGGGAGCGCGGGGAGAAGCCGTTCACTGACTTTTTCGATTTTACTGCCCGGGTTCTTCTGCACAGAATCACAAAGCCGATGCTGGAAAGCCTGATTGATGCAGGCGCGCTGGACTGCTTTACGGAGACGCGTACAACGATGCGCTCCGGAATCGATGAGGCAATTGCCTACAGCGAGCTGATCCGAATTGAGGAAAACGGTCAGACAGTTCTTGCGGAAGGGCTGGTTTCACGCCCGCAGCTTGTCAAGCGGTATGATGAAAAGGAAGATATCCGGGAAAAGGAAATGAATGCGATGGGATTTACGCTCGGCGCAAATCCGATCATAGAACTGCGCAGCGCGCGGGGAATTACGGATCCGCCCCTGATTCAGCTTGCCGGGGCTTCCGGGTCCGTGCGCGGGTTTGCGTATGTGAAAAATGTCCGTCAGCATCAGACCAAAAACGGACAGATGATGGCGTTCGTCAAAGTGAATGATGAAACATCTGACCTGAGTCTGCTTGTCATGCCCTCGCAGTACCGGAGCTATGCATCGGTTCTGCGCAGGGGCATCTATGTCCGTTTTGATGGTAAAATGACGGATGACGGAAAATGCATCGTGAATTCGCTGCAGGTGGTCCGGTAATAAATGAGGTACTGGTATGGTAAGACTCTTGATTGTAGATGACGAAAAAAACATCCGTGAGGTTGTCCGGGAATATGCTTCTTTGAACGGTTATGAATCCGATGAAGCGGAAAACGGTCTTGAAGCAGTTGAACTTGTTAAGAAAAATCGATACGACTGCGTCATTCTCGATATCATGATGCCCGTCCTCGACGGATTTTCCGCCTGCAAGCAGATCCGGCAGATTCAGGATGTGCCGGTGATCATGCTGTCGGCGCGGCAGGAGGAATACGACAAACTGTTCGGCTTTGAACTCGGCGTTGTTGACTATGTGATCAAGCCGTTCTCTCCGAAAGAGCTGATGGCCAGAGTCCGTGTCGCGATTGAACGCTCCAAGAAACCGGACAACACCAGCATGGAATTCGGCGGGCTTGTGATTGATGCGGCAGGCAGAAGCGTCCTTGTCGACGGGGTGAAGGCAAATCTCACGCCGAAGGAAATCGATCTGCTTATTTATATGGCAGAGCACCGGAATACTGCGCTTTCCCGCACAAAACTGCTGGAGGAAGTGTGGAATTATGATTATTTTGGCGATGACCGTACGGTAGATACGCATATCAAGATGCTCAGGCACAATCTTGGACCGTATCGCGACTATATCGTAACGGTACGCGGAATGGGGTATAAGTTTGAAGCTTGACCGGCACGGCATACGGTTCTCGATCTGGCTGTTCTTCTTCCTTTTTGCGATCGGTGTTGTTCTTCTGCTGGGAATTCTTCAGTTCTCGCTGGTCAAACCGTATTACCGCAACAACAAGATCCAGGTCGTCAAGGAAGTGGGAGACCAGATCCAGGAATACGTCATCAATGATAACGGAAACAGCGCGGCGATCAACCGCGCGTTTCAGGTTGCGGTTGACAACAATGTCTGCGTCGCCATGTACAACAGCGCCGGATCTCTCATTTACTCCGCGGACAGTATCGGCGGAGGCTGTGTGTTCCACCCCGGTGCGGAAACGGATTCGCCGGTCGATACCACCGACGGCGCGGCGCTCCGCAGGCTGATCGATTCTTCCGGCGGGGAGACGAGTCTGAATCTTGTGAATGAGAAGACCGGACAGGATATGGTGATTTACGGAAAGCGGATTTCCCTGAATCTTGCCCGTCTGTATCTTTATGTAAACTCTCCGCTTGAACCGGTCGACTCCATCGTGAACTTCTTCGGCCGGCAGTATGTGCTGTTTACCTTAATCGTTATTATTCTTGCCTCCATTGTTTCGCTGATCATCTCATCGCTGCTTTCACGTCCGATCGTCCGGATGAGCACGGAGGCCGGGAAACTTGCCGATGCAGATTATTCCTGTCATTTTGAGGGCGGAGAGTTTACCGAAACGGCAGAACTTGCCGCATCGCTGAATGATGCGACACACCGGCTGTCCAAGATCGATGAGCTCCGCAAGGATCTGATCGCAAATGTTTCCCATGATATCAAGACACCGCTTACCTCCATCCGTGCATATGCGGAAATGATCCGCGACATATCCGGAGACAAACCGGAGAAACGGGAAGAGCATCTGAATGTGATTATCTCGGAAGCGGACTATCTCGATCATCTGGTCGTTGATATGAGCGAGCTGTCGAAACTGCAGAGCGGCGCATACGTACTGAATTATTCAAACTTTGATATCAGCGCCGTAATACGGGAAGTGGTCCGGCTCTTTGCGGTCATGATCGATGAAGGGCATCTTCATGTCCATATTGAATGTCCGCAGGATCTTGTTGTTTACGGAGACAAGACGAAAATCACGGAAGTCATCTACAACTTCCTGTCCAACGCAGTCAAGCATTCACCGCAGGGGAAAAACATTACCATCCGCGCCTATATGAAGGAAGATGAGGAGACGGTTCGCGTGGAAGTGGAAGATGAAGGGGAAGGAATCCCGGAAGATCAGATTCCCCTGATCTGGGACCGGTACCAGAAATCCAGCCGGTCGTTCTCCCGCTCGATGTCTTCCACGGGTCTCGGACTTTCCATCGTCAAGGCGATCCTTGACAGTCATCATGCAATGTACGGAGTAATCTCAGAAGTCGGAAAAGGTTCGCTGTTCTGGTTTGAACTGAACAATCCGAAGGAAGAACTGGAAAGCTGAGGTAAAGATATGGACTATCTGTTTGCGACACCATATGAAATTCAGCAGGATCCGTCCGGCTATCATTTCAGCAGTGATACGGAACTGCTCGGCCGGTTTCTGACCCTGAACGAAGATGACCGCGTGCTGGACGCCGGCACAAACAACGGCGCACTGCTCTGTTATGCGGCGCTTCATGATCCGGAACTGCTTGCCGGGATCGATCTGTTTCCGGAAGTGATTGCGCTGGCGGAAAAGAACCTCACTGCCAACGGTATCCGTGCGGAACTCTCCGTATCATCCCTGCAGACCTTCCGGCATGATCCGTTTACTGTCATCGTCTGCAATCCCCCGTATTTTGAATCGCTTCCGGAAGAACTGAAAAACCGGAATCCGTATCTGTATGCCGCGCGGCACCGGGATTACCTGTCGGTTCTTGAACTGTTTGAGCACAGCCGGAGGCTGCTTGAACCGGGCGGACGGATCATGCTGGTATATCCCTCGGAGCTTTCGCGCGATGTGTTTACGGGTGCGGGAGAAACCGGATTTGTTCTGAGCAGATTCTGCCCGGTATATGACACGCAGGACGGAATCCTGAAACGGTTTCTGCTCGAATTTACCCTGGAAAGGGAGATGCCCCTGAAGCTGCTGCGTCCGGTGTATCTTGACTGCCTGCACAGTGTTTATGTGCAGACAGATCTGTATCTTCCCAAATCCGCTGAATAAACGGATTTTTGTGATTGACGCAGGACTCTTCGGGTGATAATATTTTCATGTTTCAGTCCTCATGATTGAGGTCTGTAACCGCTCAGAAAAGGGAATAAGTGTGTAAAAACCCCCTTAATGGCGCGTCTTAAGATATGCAGTCAGGAGGTGTAATTGATGTACGCAGTTATCGAAACAGGCGGAAAGCAGGTCAAGGTCGAAAAGGACCAGGCCATCTATGTTGAAAAGCTCAATGTTGAGCCGGGTGAGACCGTAGTATTTGACAAGGTTGTTCTTGTCAGTGATGCGGCCACAAAGATTGGAACCCCGTATGTAGAAGGTGCGAAGGTTACATGCACTGTTGAAAAGCAGGGCAAGGAACGCAAGATCCATATCTTCAAGTACAAGCAGAAGAAGGGCAGCACCCGTCGTCGTCAGGGTCATCGTCAGCCGTATACAAAGCTGATTGTCAACGCAATCGAGGCTTAATTCTGTGATTCATGCCGATATTGCCGTTCGTAAAGGCCGTATCCTCAGCATTAAGGTAAAAGGACACGCGTTGTCCGCAGAATACGGAAGAGATCTTGTATGTGCGGAAGTCAGCGCTGTCATTACCGGTTTATGCAATGCGGTTGATGAAGCAGGTTTCGATATACCGATGAGTGTTGAACCCGGATCTGTTGTCATCAATGCCGAAGGCAATGAAGCACATGATCTTCAGGTTATCCTGAAGACCGGAGTATCTCAGTTGAAAACAATTGAGCAGGTTCATTCAGATTATTTAAAACTAACAAAGATGGAGGTGTAAGACCATGAAATTCATTCTTAATGATCAGTTATTCGCATCCAAGAAGGGTGTATCTTCCACAAAGAACGGACGTGATTCCGCAGGCCGCCGTCTCGGCGCAAAAGTTGCGGACGGTCAGTTCTGCAATGCCGGTTCGATCATCTACCGTCAGCGCGGTACACGGATCTACCCGGGTAAAAATGTCAGCCGTGGCGGTGATGATACATTGTTCGCTACCGCATCCGGCGTCGTGAAGTACGAACGTCTCGGACGTGACAAAAAGCAGGTATCTGTTTACCCGCAGGCATAAGAACACACGGACGCCCCTGAACAACAGGGGCTTTCATTTGAATTGAAAAGCAGCGAGGGTTTTTATGATTGACTTTATAAAAATAAAAGTGAAGGCCGGAGACGGAGGCAAGGGCTGTGTCGCGTGGCGCCATGAAAAATTCTACGCCAACGGCGGTCCGTTCGGCGGTGACGGCGGACGCGGCGGCCACGTATATATCGAAGTAGACACAAATGAAACAACGCTTACCAAGCTGCGTTTCACGCGCTCGGTCAAGGCAGGCAACGGAGAACCGGGAAAGATCAAGAAGATGCACGGCGCTGACGGTGAAGATGTCACCATCAAGGTGCCGCTCGGAACACTTGTGCGCAATGCCGAAAACGGTGATCTGCTTGCGGACCTTACCAGACCGCATCAGATCGTCATGATCGCCAGGGGCGGAAAAGGCGGACTTGGCAACTGTCATTTTGCGACAGCCAGAAATGATGCGCCGGAATATGCCCAGCCGGGTGAGATCGGCGAGAAGCTCGAACTTCAGCTCGAACTCCGTCTTCTTGCGGATGCGGGACTGATCGGCTTTCCGTCTGTCGGCAAATCCACATTCCTTTCGGTTGTCACACGGGCAAAACCGCAGATTGCGGCATATCCGTTTACAACGATCGATCCCAATATCGGTGTTGTATCACTTCCGGATGAAAGAGGTTTTGTACTTGCGGACATGCCGGGTCTTATCGAAGGGGCAGCGGACGGAAAAGGACTCGGACATGAGTTCCTGCGTCATATCCGCAGGTGCCGTGTACTGATTCATGTCATTGATATGAGCGGGGAAGAACGGGATCCGCTGGAGGATTATGATATCATCAACGAAGAGCTGGAAAACTATGATCCGGAGCTTCGTGAACGTCCGCAGATCATTGCCGCAAACAAGATGGATGCGGAAGGTGCGGAAGAAAACCTGAAGCGTTTCCGCAAAGCGCATCCGGATCTTACGGTATTTCCCTGCAGCACGCTGACCCATACGGGTCTTGATGAAATTCTTTATGCGGCGATGGAAAAGATTGAAGAAGAGCGTGCAAAGAGTGAGGAGACCGAAGAAAAAGAGGAAGTGGTTGTTTACCGTTATGAACCGAAACATCCGGATTTTGAGATCGTCAATCTCGGCAACCGGAGATGGAAGGTAAACAGCGCCAAAGTGGACCGTCTTGCGGAACAGGTCAACTTTGACAACATGGATGATACATACGCATTTGCGCAGACACTTGCGAAGATGGGAATCGACAATGCCCTGCGGGAAGCCGGCTGCAAGGACGGCGACCAGGTAATTGTCGGAACCTATATCATGGACTTTACGGACTGAGGAGGATAACGCATGATCGCATTTATCACAGGCACTGTTGAAAGCTACGGAAGCGACTGGCTCATTGTCGATCATGGCGGTATGGGCTGGAAAGTCAGTTATGCGCATACCGATAAAATTCATCTGAATGAGGAAGTAAAGGTATTTACCTATCTGCATTACACCGAGGCGGAAATGTCTCTCTACGGCTTTGAAAGCCGGGAGGAGATGGATCTGTTTCTGCGGCTGATCTCCGTAAAGGGTCTTGGACCGAAGACGGCGATGAACATGCTCGCAAAGGCAAGTGCGGACAAAATCATTGCGGCAGTGGAGTCCGGTGATGTCTCCGTACTGAAATCCATGCCGGGCATCGGCGCCAAGACAGCGAGTCAGATCGTGCTCGATCTGAAAGGAAAGCTTGTGCCGGTTGCGGTTAAGACAAAACAGGAACAGACTTCCTACCCGCTTGAGATCGAAGAAGCCTGCGATGCGCTCCGCAATCTCGGATATCGTCAGCCGGATGTCTCTTCGGCAGCTGATTATATGAGCAGAAACCCGCAGGAAAGCACCGAAAAATATCTGAAGCTCGGCCTGCAGTTTCTGATGAAGAAGAAGCTAGGAGGATAATCGTTTATGACGACGGATGAAACACGTTTGCTGTCTGCCGCTTCGGCCGGTGATGAAGAAGAAAGCATACGGCCCCAGACACTGGATGAATATGTCGGGCAGGATGCACTGAAGGAAAACCTCAGAATTTTTATTCAGGCTGCACTGCAGCGTAATGAAAGTCTGGACCATGTCCTTCTTTACGGTCCTCCGGGACTCGGAAAAACGACACTGTCGTATATACTCGCACATGAAATGCACAGCGGCATCCGCGTTGCCAGCGGACCCAGCATTGAAAAAGCTGGTGACCTTGCGGCGATCCTTTCCGTACTTGAACCGGGGGATATTCTTTTTATTGATGAAATCCACCGTCTTTCGAAAGTTGTCGAGGAAGTGCTGTATCCGGCAATGGAGGATTTCTGCATCGATGTTATTGTCGGCAAGGAAGCGGGCAGCCGGAGTGTCCGTCTGGATCTTCCTCCGTTCACACTGGTCGGCGCAACGACCCGTGCCGGTGATCTTTCCTCACCGCTCCGGGACCGGTTCGGCATTATTTCCAAACTGGAGTATTACACCAACGATCAGCTTGCTTCGATCGTACGAAGAACCTCCCGCGTCCTGGGCGTAACGATCGAAGAGCCCGCCGTGTATGAAATTGCCCGCCGCAGCCGCGGAACGCCGCGTATCGCCAACCGTCTGCTCAGACGGATCCGCGACTTTGCGCAGGTATGGAACAACGGTGTGATTACATCGGAAATTGCCCAGCAGAGTCTGGACCGGCTTCATGTCGATTCTCTCGGACTGGATGAAGTGGATATCCGTTATCTGCGCGGCATCATTGAACGCTATCATGGCGGTCCGGTCGGACTGGATGCGCTTGCCAATGCGATCAGTGAGGAAACAACTACTCTGGAAGATGTTTACGAACCGTATCTGATTCAGATCGGGTTTGTAAACCGCACCAACAGGGGACGTGTTGCCACACCTGCCGCATACCGGCATCTGGGAATTCCGCTTCCGGGCCACACACAGGATTCCCTGTTCTGAATTTCAGGCAGCACATGATGTGCTGCTTTTTCTCTGTAATGATGTGACCGTGAATGCGTGCTAGAATGTAAACCATGAATGAACGTAATCCCCGCAGTAAACTCAGACAGATGAAGCGCCGTTATTTTGCGGCCACGATGCTGGTATATCTTTTTCTTTTTCTGCTGATTTACCTTGTATGCGAGATCATGTTCATGATCTTTGAGACAGGCCCTTATACAAAACTGGCTGTTCTTCTCATGTTTATGGTGATCGACGGGGTTGTCACAGACCATATCATCAACCGTGTAATGAAAAACCGCTGGCAGCGCGAAGCCCCGGATATTCTGGATGAGATCAAGGCGCCGGAGCCTGCATATATTCCGGACGGACCGGTTCCTTCCGAAGCAGCGGAAACAGTAAACAGCGGCGGACGAAAACGGCTTCACCGGACACAGCATAAGGAACTGGAAGAGGAATCGCATTCCGCACAGGCAGAAGTCCCCGCAGAAACAGGAACCGCAGAAGAAACATCAGCTGCAATGCCGGCAGAAAAACGACGCCGGTTTACTCTGTTTCGCAGAAAGGAATCCGAATCTTCACCGGAACCGAAACCTTCCGGCGCAAAAGCGGAAGCGCGGGATTCCGGGCATGATCTGAAACCGAAAAAGTCAGAGCAGAAAACCGCAGACAAGGGCAAAGATGCAGGATCGGAAAAAACGGCTGATCAAGCGGAGGCTGCGGTTTCTTCCGCCCGTACCGAAAAGCGTAAGAAGACGAAGGACGGAAAAGCAGGACATTCCGAACGCAGGCTCCAGCCGCCGAAACCGTCTGCGTCTTCCGCATGGGCTTCATCAATTGACGAGATGGAAACGGTCGGGATCACGGAAGCAGTCAGCCGGATTGAGCAGGCAGAAGAAGAAAGAAAACACAGTAACGGAGAGTCGGTTTCCTCCGGGAAACGCAGCCGGAAGCGCAAACACCGTTCCGGACGCTGATCCGATGTCCGCATATTCTGTTGAAAAAGGGAAGGACAGAGGCTATAATCGCAATAAGCGATGAACGGAACAAGTATCGTGATTCTGCATTCTTACAGAGAGTTTTCGGGCGGTGAAACGAAAACAGATGCATTTCACGGGAAGTCCTCCGGGAGCTGCTGTTCTGAAGATGATCAGTAAGAACAGCCGGGTCACGCCCGTTACCGCGTTTTGAGAAGCAAGCAAGGTGGTACCACGCTTACAGCGTCCTTCGCACAGGACGTTTTCTTTTGTTTTAAGGAGGAACGAAATGATGAAAGAAAATCTTGCACCGAAATATGATCATACATCTGTGGAAACCGGACGTTATGATCAGTGGGTTGAAAAGGGGTATTTTACAGCCGGTGATAAATCAAAGGATCCTTTTACCATTGTGATCCCGCCTCCCAATGTCACCGGTATTCTTCATATCGGTCATGCCTGGGACAATACGCTTCAGGATATCATTTCCCGTTACAAGCGGATGCAGGGCTATGACATGCTTTATCTGCCGGGCATGGACCATGCAGGTATTGCCACACAGGCAAGAGTTGATGCGCGTCTGAAATCCGAAGGGATTTCACGCTATGACATCGGACGTGAAAAATTCCTTGAACGTGCCTGGGAATGGAAGGCGGAATATGCGGCGACCATCCGCAAGCAGTGGGCGAAGCTCGGCAACAGTCTGGATTACACACGCGAGCGCTTCACCATGGATGAAGGCTTCAATGCGGCAGTCAATCACGTCTTCGTCACTCTTTACAACGAAGGTCTGATCTACCGCGGCTGGAGAATCATCAACTGGGATCCGGAAGCACGTACCGCGCTGTCCAATATTGAAGTCAAATATCAGGATGATCCGGGCAAGATGTATTACATGAAATATCGTGTCGTGGAAACCGGAAGGGAATTCACGGTTGCGACGACACGTCCGGAAACGATGTTCGGCGATGTGTGCGTTGTTGTGAACCCGAAGGATGAACGCTTCAAGGATGTGATCGGAATGCATACCGTCAATCCTGCCAACGGGGAAGAACTTCCGATCATCGGCGATGACTATGTAGATATTGAATTCGGTACCGGCGCGATGAAGTGCACGCCGGCGCACGATCCCAATGACTTTGCGATTGCGGAACGTCACCATCTGCCGAAGCCGATCTGCATGAATGATGACGGAACCATGAATGAACTTGCCGGTGAATTCAGTGGAATGGACCGCTATGCGTGCCGTGATGCACTGATCCGTCGCATTGAAGCGGAAGGCAACCTCATTAAGATTGAAGACATCGTCCATAATGTCGGACACAGTGAACGGACAAACTGCGTCGTGGAACCGTATCTTTCCCAGCAGTGGTTCGTCAAGATGAAGCCGCTTGCGAATGATGTTCTGGAACATCAGAAGAATCCGGACGAGAAGATCACATTCTATCCGGAACGCTTCGAGCGCGTGTTTGAACAGTGGCTTGAGAATATTGAAGACTGGTGCATTTCCCGTCAGCTCTGGTGGGGACACCGGATTCCGGCATGGTACCACAAGGAAACCGGCGAGACCTATGTAGGCATGAGCGCACCGGAAGATATTGAAAACTGGGTTCAGGATGAAGATGTTCTCGATACCTGGTTCTCTTCCGCACTGTGGCCGTTTGCGACACTCGGCTGGCCGGAGGAAACGGATGATCTGAAGCGTTACTATCCGACTTCAACCATGGTTACCGGTTATGACATTATCTTCTTCTGGGTTGCCCGCATGGCATTCCAGGCGCGTCACTTCCTGAAGGAACGCCCGTTCAAGGATGTTCTGATCCACGGACTGATCCGTGATGCGCAGGGAAGAAAGATGTCCAAATCGCTTGGAAACGGCATTGACCCGATGGAAGTCATCGATCAGTACGGTGTGGATTCCCTGCGGTTCTTCCTTTCCACCAACAGCACCCCGGGACAGGATATGCGTTATATTCCGGAGAAGGTCGAAGCATCCTGGAACTTCATCAACAAACTCTGGAATGCGTCCCGCTTTGTGCTGATGAATCTGCCGGAAGGTATGACGCTTGAAGATATTGATCTCTCCACACTTTCCGCAAGTGATGCGTGGATCCTCAACAAGCTGAACATGGTTCTCGATCATGTGACGGAGAACATGGAAAAATATGAATTCGCGCTGGTCGGAAACGAACTGTATTCCTTTGTATGGGATGATTTCTGTTCCTGGTACATCGAGCTCTCCAAGGCAAGTCTTTCAAGTGACGATGAAGCTGTCCGCAAAGGCGCGCAGTCCACGCTTCTGGTCATGCTGAGTGCAATCATCCGTCTCCTGCATCCGTTCATGCCGTTTGTGACGGAGGAAATCTATCAGAAGATTCCGCATGCACAGGAAAGCATCTGTCTTGAATCCTGGCCGAAGCGCATTTCGGATCTTCCGGAAGCAGACCTTGAAGGAATGGACCGTCTGATTTCCGTGATTCAGAAAATCCGTGAAGTGAAGATGGCAAATGATCTCAAGCCGAGCGCACCGCTGGATGTGGAGATCCGTGATCTCGACGGCAATGTTGTCCCGGTAAATGAGACGCAGGCAAGCATGCTTGAACGCCTTGCGAAGGTTACCTGGAAAGATGCGCTGGAAGGAGATCTCTCCGTTCAGACCGTCCGGGGCGGAACCATCTATATTCCGAGCGCTCAGCTTATGGATGTTGAGGCGGAGCGCACGAAGATGAATGCTGAGCGCGAACGTCTTGAAAAAGAGGTTGCCCGCAGCCGCGGAATTCTGTCCAATCAGGGTTTCCTTGCGAAAGCGCCGAAACAGAAGATTGAAGCCGAGCAGAAAAAGCTGGAAGATTATGAAAAACAGCTGAACGTAGTGCTCGCAAGATTGCAGGAATTAGCCGGATAGTATGTTATAATCCGATTGATGAGAACAATCTCGAGTAATCATCCAAGACTTGAAATCAGTCATTGTATCAATGACGGGTTTTAAGTCTTTTTGTTTTGAGTTGAAAGGAGAATTATGAGCAAGGAGAAAAAGAATAATCATCCTGTTTTGAAAGCCGCAGGAGCTGTGGCAGTGACCGGGGCGGCAGCCTACGGCACTTATGCATGGTATGTGTTTACGCAGGCATTCAAGCCTGACAAGTCACGCTATCATCCCGACGGGCTCGCTCCGAACAGTGCAGAGACCGCCGCGTCGAATGACTGGCTGAATCATTCCTTCCGGATGGATGACACGCTTCGCAGTTATGATGACCTGACGCTGCATGCCATGCGGATTGAGAATCATCCTGACAGCAAAAAGTGGATGATTCTGCTTCATGGATTCCATCGCTGTGCCTATGATCTTCTTCCGCTGATGATGGAAGCGGACAAACGCGGGTTCAATCTTCTTGTCCCGGATCAGAGAGCAAGCGGACAGTCTGAGGGAACCTATACCGGACTTGGGTGGCCCGAGCATTATGATCTTCTTTCCTGGATCAATTATCTCTGCGCGCTTCGTCCGGAGGCAGAGATTGCGCTTTACGGAATCGATATGGGAGCCAACGCCGTAATGAATGCGGCAGGTGATTTTATTCCTGCAAATGTGAAATGCGCTGTGGAAGAGGGCGGTTACATCGATATCAAAGAACAGCTCATCACTGCTGCCGAATCTGTTTCGGGAATTCCCGTCCGTCCGTTCATTCCTGCAATCGACATGCTTGTACGGCAGCATCTGCATTTCAGCATGAATGATATTTCGACAAGGCGTCAGCTCGCCAATGCAAAGATTCCGATGTTATTCATGCATGGATGCGATGATGCGGTTGTGCCGGCGATCAATGCGGAACGTGCACATTCCTGCGCGGCCGGAGAAAAGGAACTGATTCTGTTCCGGGCAACAGGATTCGGCGGATGCAGATATCATGAAGCATATGCAGAGTCGATGTTCGAATTCATAAAAAAATATATCGATTGATCGTAAAAGCCTTTTGTTGCGCTGAATTTTATTGTTTAAACAGTTTTGCTGATTTATAATTTTGAAAGTAGAAGACTACAGATAATAAAAGAAAGGATGGCTGTATGGCTGCAAAAAAGTACGTCTACAAATTTGAAGAGGGTAACGGCAAGATGCGTGAGCTGCTCGGCGGCAAAGGTGCGAACCTTGCCGAAATGAGCAATCTCGGAATGCCTGTTCCTCAGGGCTTCACGATTACTACGGAAGCCTGCAATGCCTATTACGAAGATGGGCAGAAGATTTCGAAAGAAATCCAGAAGCAGATTGATACACATGTAGTATGGCTTCAGAAAGAAACCGGAAAGAAACTCGGTGACAAGAAGAATCCGCTTCTCGTATCGGTACGTTCCGGTGCACGTGCTTCCATGCCGGGTATGATGGATACAATCCTCAACCTCGGTATGAATGATGATGTTGTTGAAGTTGTTGCGGCAGCTTCCGGCAACAAGCGTTTCGCTTATGACAGTTACCGCAGATTTGTTCAGATGTTCTCGGATGTTGTCATGGGACTTTCCAAGGCAAAGTTCGAAGAGATCATTGATGAGGTCAAGGCAAAGAAGGGTGTCAAGCTCGACATCGAACTCGATGCGGATGACATGGTTGAACTGACAAAGAAGTTCAAGGAGTTCTACAAGAAGAACCTCAAGGAAGAGTTCCCGCAGGATCCGAAAGTTCAGCTGAACCGTGCAATTATGGCGGTGTTCCGTTCCTGGATGAACGATCGTGCAATCTTCTACCGCAAGATGAACGATATTCCCGAGAGCTGGGGAACAGCAGTCAATGTTCAGTCGATGGTATTCGGCAACATGGGTGATGACTGCGGTACCGGTGTCGCATTTACACGTAACCCTGCGACCGGCGAAAACAAACTGTTCGGTGAGTTCCTGATGAATGCCCAGGGTGAAGATGTCGTTGCGGGTATCCGTACACCGCAGCCGATCTCTGAACTTGCCAAGACAATTCCGGGTGCTTACAAGGATTTCGTCAAGATCTGCAAGAAACTTGAAAAGCATTACCATGACATGCAGGATATGGAGTTCACCATTGAACACGGAAAACTCTTCATGCTGCAGACACGTAACGGCAAACGTACCGCTGCTGCGGCGCTGAAAGTTGCTGTTGACATGGTCAAGGAAGGCCTCGTCACAAAAGATCAGGCACTCCTTATGGTAGAGCCGAAGCAGCTCGACGACCTGCTCCATCCGCAGTTTGATGCGGCTGAACTGAAGGCTGCCAAGGACCGTATCATTGCCAAGGGTCTTGCTGCTTCTCCGGGTGCTGCTTCCGGTCAGATTGTCTTCTCCGCTGAAGATGCGAAGAAGTGGGTCGATGCAGGAAAGAAAGTTGTTCTTGTCCGTCTTGAGACATCTCCGGAAGACATCGAAGGTATGCATGTTTCCGAAGGTATCCTCACTGTCCGCGGCGGTATGACCAGCCATGCGGCTGTCGTTGCCCGCGGTATGGGTGCATGCTGTGTATCCGGTGCCGGTGAAATCAAGGTCAATGAAGCGAAGAAGTTCTTCGAAGTCGGCGGAAAGAAATTCAAGGAAGGCGATGTAATCTCGCTTGACGGTTCCACAGGCTGTGTCTATGAAGGTGCTGTAAAGACCGTTCCGGCAACCATTTCCGGAAACTTCAAGACATTCATGGACTGGGCTGATGCACGCCGCACACTCCAGATCCGTACCAATGCGGATACACCGGAAGATGCAGCACGTGCTGTTTCCTTCGGCGCTGAAGGTATCGGACTTGTCCGTACCGAACATATGTTCTTCAACAGTGCGGAACGTATCAAGGCAATCCGCATGCTCTGTGTTGCTCAGAATACAGAACAGCGCAAGAAGGCGCTCGATCTTCTTGAGCCGATGCAGCAGGAAGACTTCGAAGGTATCTTCGAGGCAATGGGCGGCCGTCCTGTGACGATCCGTCTCCTGGATCCGCCTCTGCATGAGTTCCTTCCGAAGACGGAAGCAGAAGCCAAGGATGTTGCGAAGGCTCTCGGCATCACAATCAAGGATGTTGAAGCTGCAGCTTCCGCACTCCATGAATTCAACCCGATGATGGGTCACCGCGGATGCCGTCTCGATGTTACCTATCCGGAAATCGGCGAGATGCAGGCACGTGCCATCATCAAGGCTGCGATCAATGTCAACAAGAAGCATCCGAGATGGAAGGTTGTTCCTGAAATCATGATTCCGCTGGTCGGCGAACCGAAGGAACTTGAATATGTTGTCAAGATCGTCAGAGAGACAGCTGATGCAACAATCAAGGCTGCCAAGGCAACAAAGCAGACCTATAAGGCTGGTACCATGATTGAAATTCCGCGTGCAGCTCTGCTCGCAGGTGAAATTGCGCAGACTGCAGAATTCTTCAGCTTCGGCACAAACGACCTGACACAGATGACATTCGGCTTCTCGCGTGATGATGCGGGCAAGTTCCTGGATGACTACTATTCCAAGCATATCTATGAGTCCGATCCGTTCGCTCATGTCGATACAAACGGCGTCGGTCAGCTGATTGCTATGGCCGCAAAGAACGGCCGCACAACCCGTCCGGATATCCACCTCGGTGTCTGCGGCGAACACGGCGGTGATCCTGCGTCCATCGAGTTCTTCCAGAAGGTCGGACTGAACTATGTAAGCTGCTCGCCGTTCCGTGTACCTATTGCACGTCTTGCGGCTGCACAGGCTGCCATCAAGGTTGGAGCACCTGCAAAGAAAGCTCCTGCCAAAAAGGCGGCTGCGAAGAAAGCTCCGGCAAAGAAATCAGAGAAGAAGTAATTCAGTTAAAGTATCCTAAATGGCTTATGCCTTTTGTGGATAGAAGGAGGCAAGAAAGGAGGATAACTCATGGCTGAGAAGAAGGTTGTTAAGAAAGCTGAAGCTAAGAAGCCTGCTGTAAAGAAGGCTGCTGCCAAGAAAGCTGAACCTAAGAAGACTGTTGCTGCGAAAAAGCCTGCTGCTAAGAAAGCTGCTCCCGCAAAGAAGGAAGTCGCCAAGAAGGCCGCTGCTCCTGCGAAGAAGACAGTTGCCAAGAAGGCTGTCACAGCTGCTAAGAAAACTGCTGCCAAGAAGGCTGCTCCTGCAAAGAAGGAAGTTGCCAAGAAGGCTGCCACTCCTGCGAAGAAGACAGTCGCCAAGAAGGCTGCTGCTCCTGCAAAGAAGACAGTCGCCAAGAAAGCTGCTGCTCCTGCAAAGAAGACAGTCGCCAAGAAGGCTGCTGCTCCCGCAAAGAAGACAGCTGCCAAGAAGGCTGCTGCTCCCGCGAAGAAGACAGCTGCCAAGAAGGCTGCTGCTCCCGCAAAAAAGACAGCTGCTA
>CAMOOA010000002.1 GCA_946621045.1 uncultured Erysipelotrichaceae bacterium | reverse complement strand
CAGGCATCACGACAGCGCCGTAGGTCGCAACGCGTGTCGACAGCATCTGCATGGCCAGGCTCTGCAGTAAAATCAGGATAAAGATCCTTCCCTTCCGCTTCCTGTCCGCTTCACTCAGCCAGCATGCATACATCAATGGCAATAACATGAACAGCAGGATGCCGATCGTATTGCCCTCATTGAAGAAGAACTTTGAGGCAAGCGTACGGGGATGGTACCACTTGTAAATACCGGAGAACCAGGAGAAAAAGTTGCCTACGGTATTTCCGTAATACGTGGACTTTGCGAAGACATACAGGTCACCGATGACGATCGGCAGTGAAATAAGCGCCGAACTCCAGATGACCATATTCTTCCATTCCTGCGTATCGGGATGTTCGTGATAACAGAAATAGATTACCGCATACGGCAGACACAGTGTCAGACAGTAGGTAAGCTCCTGAAACGCCGAAAAGCGGAAGTTGTCGGTCAGCCACAACCGTTCGACAAGCACTTCCGCCTGCCTGCAGTGCAGGATGAAATAGACCAGGAACACCGCGCCGTAGATCAGCGCAATGAAAAAGGTCCGCTTTTTGTGTTTCTCCCGCAGCCAGAATGACCAGAGCACCAGCAACGGCAGAACAATGAACCGGATGACCGTTGAAAGACGCGGCAGACCGAAGCGGTCCAGCCACTCAAATACCAGATAATCCATGTCGATCAGCGGCTGAATAAAGATAAACAGCAGGATCAGACGATGGAGCAGTTTCCCGTTAAAAATCTTCTTCATACAATAATCAGCTGAATCTCCGGCTGCCGGAATCATCGCCGAAGTAACCCATGGACAGATTCATCTGCGCACGGACCTCCTCCGGTGTCTGATCGGTAAAGCTTGCGAGCATTTCTTCCGCAAGATGCTTTGCGGCTTCCGGATCATCGATCATCTCATCGATGTCATTCATCATCGGACCGATGAAATTCGGATAATGTTCCTTCATGTATTCCGCGCACTCCGGATCGCGGCGGACACTTTCTGCGGCACGCCAGAATGCCTCCGCAAATTCCGCAGGCGTTTCTTCTCCGGACGGATCCCGTCCGATCGACACAAAGTCAAACAGATGGTCGTCCAGTTCCTCGTCCGCATAGGCAAGCGCGCTTTCATACGCCGCATGCGCGCTGTCGATCAGCGGATTCTGATGCGCAAAGATATCCTTGTCATCACACCAGCGGACCAGATCAATGAATTCCTGCAGACCGAAGTCCATCATCTGAACCGCCGTGCAGAAGCGGGAAACCCATCCCGAAAGCCGGAACTCTTCCAGCGAATTGACCGGGTGGTCAGACAGATAGGTCTTCAGATCCTCCAGATCCTTTTTCAGGTTCGCTTCATCCCTGCGGATCACATCCGTCTCCGCCAGCATCATTCCCGCACATACCAGAAAGGAACGCTTCGAGCCCGGTGCGGGATCTTCCGCTTCCGTCACCTTCTTCTGTTTCATGATGACGCCGCGCACCTGCCCGCTCCGTTTCAGCATATCCAGAATGCCCTTGTATTCCTCAAGCAGGACATACGGATCCTCTGTTGTCGGAATCAGCGGCGCCAGCACCTTTTCCGCCTGTTTCAGACGGTCTTTTTCATCCAGCAGGATTCCTTCCGCCAGCGCTGTGCGCATCGCATCCGGGAAGTCCTTTTTCATCTGTTTCAGCTGCTTCTGCGCAAGCCGGGTATCGCCGAGCCGCGCATTTGCGGTGACCTGCATGTACTGCAGGTATTCATCCGGATGGTTCAGGATTTTGAGAATATCAGTGACATAATCATCGATCATCTCGTATTCTTCGCGGTGAAATGCATAGCGCGCCCGCAGGATCATCTCATGCGCTTCCCGCGGATACTTCTGTTCCAGTTCTTCCCAGGAAATTTCCGCAACCTCAAAATCATAGTCGTTTTCGATCTTGTAGGTGCGCGCAAGCTGTGCCTCCGCCCGCTCCAGCGAGATGCCGCAGATCTGCGCATACTCCTGCGCCGACTGCTTCATCACCTGTTCGGGATTCTGTTTTATGGTCTCAAACTGTTTTTCCGCCTCTTTGAAAAAAAACGGATAGCGGAACCGGAATTCTTCAAATGCCTGCGGTTCCTCCAGATACTTTTTCGCCGCAAGCCAGGCTGTCTCTGCCCTGTCCTTGGGATCGATCTGATCCTGCGGCGCCCCTGCACAGGAGACAAATGCCAGAACCACCTGGTCCAGCGTTTCGTCTTCCCCTGCCTCATGGCTTTCCGCAGCGCCGCGCATGTCGTCAGCGGCGCCGGGTTCATCATTCAGACGGCCGGACTGTTCGAGCGCATCCACGATCTCCTCAAAATATCCCCGGAACATGAGATGTCCCAGCATCTGATCGATCATCGGACTCAGCTGCGAGAGAATGTAATAATCCATTCCCGGCGTGCCGGGAACGCTTTCCAGATACTCCGTAAACAACTCGGCATCTTCATTGAGGTATTCCGGCATGAATTCATCCATGTCCCATGACAGAAGAACGTTGAACATCCGCACCGCAAAGAAGTCCTTCACTGCCGGCTCATAATCCGACTCCGAAATTGTCTGAATGCCTTCGCGCAGGATCTTCGCCCCTTCGGCCAGGCCGTTCTGTTCCTTCACACAGCAGGCACGGAGAAATATCATTTCCGCATAAACATCGAGAACCGGATTCTGAATCTGGTCCAGCTCCTTCAGGCATGCGTCAAATCGGTCATTCTGAATATGCATCCGGGCAAGTGAAAGATGGGCGCGGTCCGCGCATGCCGGTTCCTTTGTCAGCTCCCGCAGGATCTTCCGCGCACCGGATGTATCGCCGCGGTCAGAGTAAATCGTCGCAAGCTCCTCCCGGAACAGACCGGTATCCCTGTCGTCATACCGGGACAGTACGGACCGGCAGAGCATCTCCGCCTTGTCATACTGTTCATTTGCGACATAGCGGATCAGTGTTTCATAATCCGGGCGCCATGCCTCGGGCAGCCGGTTATAGCCGGCGATGTAGTCGATATTGTTAATCGGAAGAGGATTATGTTCACTCATAAGACCTCCATGAATTTTTCAAGGATTTCCCTGTTTGGATACTCATACTTCTTCAGACAGATTTTCATGTCCGCAAGCTCGCCGATCGAGCACAGTGCTTTCTTCATTCCTTCCGTCAGGCCTTCCTGCGTATTTTCCACGATCCAGCCGTGTTCGGGCTTTGTAATCTGTTCCCGGACGCCGCTGACTTCCGTCGCAAGCACCGGAGTGCCGACGATCAGGCTTTCGGAGATGACCGTCGCAAATCCTTCATACAGGCTGCTTGAGACATAAAGATCCGCCTTTGCCATATCCGCATACGGATTCTGCCGGTAGCCGAGGAATACGACATGTTTCATGTTGCGTTCCTTCACCATCGCCCTCAGCTTTTCTTCCTCTTCTCCGCCGCCGATGAGATAGAGCGTATGATGATTGCCGCCCTGATATACTTCATCGCTGGCGATCAGCAGCCGGTCAATGCTCTTCTGCGGGTGAAAGCGGGCTACGCTGATGACATTCGGACCGTCCGTTCCGCAGATCTCACTGCCGTCATCCGCTTCAAGCGCTTTCCGGATGCGTTCGGTATCCATCAGGTTGTGAATGGCAATGCCGTTGGATACGCGAAAGACGGTCTCGTAGGCGATCAGCGCTTTTTCACTGTCCGCAATGTTCAGATCAATTTCCTGAAGCGCCCGCTTGACCAGCGGCATATGGTTATGGGAATAGTTGTTTACGCTGTAATCCGTCAGGACCCAGTTGATCTTCCGTTTACTGTCGCCGTATGCCGTGAAGATCGTGCAGAAGCCTTCCTTTGCGGCGACTTCCACATCGTACTGCTTGTGCAGGATCTTCTTCCGCTCCGCACGGATCCGGCTGCGGATCAGTCCGGTCTTCATATAGGCAAGCAGACGGATCTTTCCGGCAAGGTCCCTGAAGTTTTTCTCCTGCCAGAGCAGTTCCAGCGACTGATCGACCGCACGGAAAAAAGGACTCCCTTCGATTACATGCACTTTGGACGGAATCTCTTCCAGCAGCATTCCCTCCTTGTGCAGGATCAGAAGATCGATCTCATACCGGTCCTCCGGCAGCGCTGCCATCAGGGTGTTCAGGACCCTGGCCACGCCTCCCATTTGCATCTCGTCATTGACGAATAATATCTGTTTCTTATCGGTCATATATTCGCAGCACCGTTCTGTAATGTCCCTGACTCAGCAGGATAAAGATCAGCCGTTTTTTGAATCCCATGTTTCCGGCGTAAGGATCATCGATGTATTCGGGATACCGTTCCCGGAGATATGCCATATTCTCCCCCAGCATGGCTTCCCGCTCCGCCGACTTTTCCATGTCCTTGATCTTGAGCGTGGTGATGTCCAGCCCGAAGATGATGTACATGTGCCGGATCTCCTCCAGAATTTCCGGCTCATTGCCGTGGCTTTTCACATAGTCCCGGACACGGTCTAACGCATCATAGATATGGAACACCCTGCGGTCGATCCTGTGCTGGATGCTGCCTTCGCGCTGGCGGTAAAAGTACAGCGGCTGATCCACCTTCACCACCTTCTGACTGCGGTAGATCTGGATCGGAACCGTCGCAAGGTCTTCATACAGCTTTCCCTTCGGAAACAGGACATCCTTGAACAGGGATGTCCGGAAGAGCTTGTTGCAGGCGGAGTTGTTGATGCGGATCAGAGAAGGCATCGTCTTCACATTTGCGGATGTGAAGGCTCCGCCCGAGGAAAACTCCCGGCGGCCGTCTTCCCAGACATATTCCATATCGCAGACCGCGATGTCCGCACCGTCTTTCACTGCTTCATAAAGCAGCTTTACATAATCCGGGGCGATCGTGTCATCCCCGTCGATAAAGCAGATATATTCCCCGTGCGCATGCAGGATGCCGTAGTTGCGCGCATCGCTGAGTCCGCCGTTGGGTTTGTCGAGAATGGTCAGCCGTTCTTCCTCAAACGCCGCCACTTCCATGATTGCCCGTGACTGATCGGTACTGCCGTCATTGACCGCAAGAATCTCAAGATCTGAATAGCTCTGGGCAGAGACGGAGGCGAGGCATTCCTTTATATAGAGCTCAATATTGTAAACCGGTATTACGACCGTGATCAGAGGCTGTTTCATACAGAGTCAAGTATACCATGACGGCACGCATGGAGACACCCATCCGTCTTACGGATTCCACGTGCAGTTCCAGCCGTCACAGCTCTTTTTCCAGAAGTGTCCGGAGGCATAATCGATCGGTACGGCATTGATCCATTCAAACGCATCATCGCAGAAGATGATCTGCAGTTCGCCGGTAAGTCCGGTCGATGCGCCGTTGAAGAGAATATCATCCTCCTTCAGGGAAATGACATTGCCTTCCAGCTCGATTTCAAACGGCCGGCTGCTTTCCTGCAGAAGCACGCCGTCCTTCACCGCCGCATAATAGTCCTTCTCTTTGTCCTTTATGAAGTCATGATTCAGACCGAGCGCATTGAGCGCTTCATTCTCATAGGCGCCGATCGAGGATTTCTCTGCGCCCTTATACCGGAAAAAAACCGTGCACGGATATTTTGCGCCGTCTTCCATCAGACGGTAGATATTGACATTCTGCTTTGTGAGCAGATATTCCGACGCTCTGCGGCGCGCTGTCTCATAGACCTGTTCTGCGTCCGCATTGTCACTGTGGTCAGCGACATATCCCCTTTCCTGAATATAGCCCGCAAGATAGCGGGTGACGATTTCCGCACCCCAGGTGTTATTGTGCCAGGTATCGCCGTCCATATCGAGAAACCAGTCCAGTTCGGATGCCTTCTCGAGGAAATCGATATACTCATACCCCTTTTCATCCAGATACTTCCAGATGGAGGCCAGCTTGTCCGCATCCGCCTGATCTTCCTGGTACGGCGTCTTGACGAAGATCAGATGAATATCATTCGCTTTGCAGAGATCCGCAAGCCGGTCGATCCAGTATTTCTCATCGTCCGAAAGCGGAACTTCCTTCTGCGGCGCAAATACCTCCAGCGGTGTAAACTGCAGTTTTTCCGGCTTCTGGTCCACATAGCCCAGTCCCCATGCAATGCCCTGATCGGGCGATGCATTTTTCCGGACGGTCTCAAGATCCGAGAAGTCCATCGTCTTCCAGTTGTCATGATTCATGTAGAGGTCGTACTGATAGCCAAGCCGGGTCTCTTCATCCACGGAGTCGGGAATTCCTTCCGCCGCATCGATCCGGGTTCTTCCGCTCATCAGATCCATGGCGATATAGTAGGTGCCGTCCGCATAGCAGACCTGCGACTGCGGAAGCAGCGTAAACACATCGACGATCACGGTTTCGGGATGCTGGGTCTTGAGCACTTCCTCCAGCAGATATACGCTCTCCGAAAACGGCTGGCAGACCGAGCCGAACACATAGCTGTAATACCCGCTCTCCGCATAGAAATAGCCCGGGTTGAACGCATACTGGATATGCGAGGAACCAAGCGCGATCACATCCACGGTATTCTGCGGGAATGCCCGGAACTTGTCGCCTTCCGTATTCCGGTCCTTCCGGAAATACGGCGTGAGAAAAAACCAGATTCCGGCTGCCAGCGCTGCCAGGACTGCCAGCTTGACGCCCGCAAGCAGAATTCCGACCAGAGGGCTGCGCTTCGCTTCGGCTCCCGGTTCATTCATCGCAGCCGGAACAGCGGCTTCCGTCATTTTAAAACGGTCAGAAGGTGACATAGATAAAATCCTCCGGATGGAACCCGGGTCCGTAGACACCGAATACGATTGCGGTCAGTATCAGCGCCGCATAGAACAGCCAGCGCACAAGGATAAACTGCTTTGCGAGCAGCTCATTCATATCGAAGAAATAACGCAGAAGATCGCTCACGATCACGGCGGCGATCAGAATATACAGCCAGTTGAGTTCATTGAGCGTGATGCCCGCCGTTTCATGTGACAGTGCCGGCAGACCGCCTGCCTGCCCCATGCGCGCAAAGATGCCGAGCGCCTCATTCATGGATGCGGATCGGAAAAAGATCCACAACAGCGACACGGCCGCGAAATTGAGAAGAATGAACAGCGGCTTTGCATAACGGACCGAAGGCCGGTTCTTCAGGATGCGGTACAGCGGGGTCTCAAGGATGTTCAGGATGCCGTGCCCGAGTCCCCACACCAGAAAGAGCGCCGTGCTTCCGTGCCACATCCCGCTGACCAGAAAGACCGCCAGCACATTGATGATCCGCCGGACGGTTCCCTTACGGCTTCCGCCGAGCGGAATATACACATAATCGCGCAGCCAGGAAGAAAGACTCATATGCCACCGGTGCCAGAACTCCGGAATCGAAGCCGCAAGATACGGCGTATGGAAGTTGCGTTCAAGATGAAAGCCCATCAGCCTTGCGGTGCCGATTGCCACATTGGAATAGGCATCGAAGTCCGTATAGATCTGAAAGGCATAGAGGATCACACCGAATACGGTATACCAGCCCGAAAGCTCCGGCGAAAGAAAGCGGCTTACGCCTGCCGCAAGCTGATCGGCAATGACCAGCTTTTCAAACAATCCCAGCATCGCCTGCACAAAGCCCTTTTTCTGATCGGCATAGTCAAAGGTCCAGGGCTCTTCCAGCTCCGTGAAGAACGGCTTTGCCCGGTTGATCGGTCCGGCCATGAATACCGGAAAGAAGACCAGATAGTCAAACAGGGAAACGGGATCCGCCGCATCGACGGTTCCGCGGAAGACATCCGCAAGATAGCTGACCGCCTTGAAGGTATAAAACGAAATCCCCAGAGGCATGGCCCAGCCCGTGCCCGCAAAAAAGCCGGAATACTTGAAGGCGCAGAGCCCGAGCACCGGAACCGCGATTCCAGCCGCCAGAAGTCCTCTGTTCTTCCGTGTTCCGATCATTCTTCCCGCCCCACAGGTCCAAAGGCACAGAACCAGCACATAGATCACATCGACGGGCCGTGCCGCAAGCAGACCGAGAAAGACAAGATTCGCCGCAAGCACGGTATACCTGCGCGGCTTTCCCGGAAAGAGCCAGACAAGCAGTCCCGCCCCCGCCGCAAGCAGTAAATACGGAAGTGACAGGATGCTCATGGACGCCACTCCTTCCGTTCATCCCCCGTCACAAGGTATGCCTTCGCCGCCAGTTTTGCCAGCGGCGCATCGCTCTTTGAATCGGAATAGAACTCTTCGATCGGCGTATCCCCGAACACTTCCCGGTAGCGCCTTACCTTTTCTTCGCCGTGGCAGTTCTCCCCGCTGTAGATGCCGGTATGCATGTCGACCGGGCTTGCCATGACCGTTCTGATTCCCACCTTGTCGCAGAAGGAGCGGATCAGAAATTCCGGCGAGGCGGAGATGACGACGTCATCTTCCTTCTGATGTTCCTTATACCAGTCCTTGACATGGTCAAGATGGGAGGAGGTATATTCCTCCACGAATTCCTCCATGTCATCGATCAGCGTAAACATATGGAAGAGATTGGTCTTGAACGTCTTTTTCGGCATGAGACGGAGCACGAACAAAAGCCCGCAGACCGCCGTCCGCGGAATACTGAGAAGCGTCTTCGGACGATGGCCCCAAGCGTACAGCACCATGCCCATCGTCGAGTCGCCCCGGTAAATCGTGTCATCCCAGTCGTATACGTTCACTTGTGTTTCCTCTCTGTCAGTTCCCTATACAGTTTACGGTATTCTTTTATCATCCGCTCTTTCGGATATTCGTTTCCGCGCGCAATGCAGTCTTCCGTGCGGAAGATGATCTGCCGGCCGCGCATCACTTTTATCATTCCGGTCAGAGCGTCGATATCCTGTGCCGGCACTGCGATTCCGGTATGTTCCGTCATGATCTCCGGACTGCCGCCCACCGCATAGGTGATGACCGGACATCCGCACGCCTGCGCCTCGATATTAACGGTCGGAAAGGTATCTTCCTGCGTCAGATTCACAAAGACATCGGCGGAAGAATACAGTTCTGCCATCTGAGAAGCACTCTCCGTCCGCTCAAGCGTGATCACATTCGGAAGGCGCAGCCGGTTCTTCAGACTTCCCGATACGCCGACCGCGACAAGACAGGTGCCCTCCGGCAGCTTCTGCGCAAGCTTCACAAGATCCTCCGACCCCTTCTCCTTATACCAGTTGGACGCCGCCGCAAGGATCACAAAGCGGTCTTCGATCCCGTGATCTTTCCGGAACGACGATTCCCGCCGGGTAAAGATGTCCGTATCGATGCCGTTGGGAACGGCAAGGATCCGGTATTTCGCAAGAAAAGACTGTTCCGCCTCTTCCTTCAGCCATACGGACGGCGTGACGATCGTCATCTGCCCGGCATCGAGAGACGTAAAAACCTCCTTTTTCCGGCTCTGATTCTTCGCTGTGTTTCTGCCGTTGAAGGTCGGCGGATAATGACCGAGCGCCGGACAGTTGACGCATCCGGTTTTCCATTTTTCGCAGTGCACGCTCGTATAGTGCGCACAGTGTCCGGTAAATGCCCAGCAGTCATGCAGGGTCCAGATGATCGGAACCTTACTTTCCTTCAGATACGCAAACAGAAGTTCGATGTTGAGATAATAGCCGTGCAGGTTGTGAAGATGGACAAGATCCGGCGCAAAGGCCTTCAGATCTTCGATCATCTCCGCTGTTTTTGACGTGCTCTCAAAACCGTGGCTGTCAAACAGGAGGGTTTTGAGCATGTGTCCCGCAAAGGACGCTGTCCCGCCGAAGTAGAAATGCGCATCATCCTGCAGGGCCTGTTTCGAGGCCCCTTTCAGATCCGCAGCGGCGCTTTTGCGTCCGTAATAGATCCGGCTCTGCACCCCTTCGGTATTCCCCAGCATCTCTGCCAGTTTCCCGGTGCTTCCGTAACCGGCGACGGAATTGATAACCGCAAGTTTCATAGACCTTACTCCTGCGGCGCGAAGATCGTCTCCGCGTTGTATTCATCCAGATAATAGAAGATCAGATGCAGATCCTGGCTCAGACTGTAGTACTCCTTGAAGTAATACATATGCGTATCATCCCACTCCTGCACGTTCGGCGAATGGATCGACTCATCCGGATAAGCCAGAAGCCATGCATCACCGGCATCCGGACGCAGCCGGTAATATTCGATCTGTGAATAGCGCCGGATATTGATGAGATGCACGGTATGGTAGATGTCATAATACGAGACCATCCGGTAAATGCATACGCCGCATAACAGCGCACTCACGGCATACCGGAGTTCTTTTCTATCAAACGGAATCTCCTGAACCAGCATCAGTCCCGCCAGCAGTAACAGATATACCGTATAGATGGCCGAGCGGCTGTCAAAGATCGGCGATACCAGCATCACAGCGTCCGCTCCTCCGGCGCAGAGCACCAGATAAACAACGCACCATTTCCGCATGCTGTCTTCTTCAAATGCGATATACGCCGCAAGAAACACCAGCGTATAGATCAGATACAGCAGGTCCTGCCCTGCGATCACCGCAAGGATGCCGAGTCCGCACAGTCCGTACAGCACGCGGTGCCTGCCGGCACGCCGCAGTCCCCAGAGGACGCCCGCCAGCACAAAAGTGATTGTTACGGGAAGACTTTCCGTAAAGCTGCGCTCGAGAAAGAGCGGCCAGTTCTGCGCGATCTTCTCACCGGGACTCAGCGCGCTGAATGCCGCATTGTCATTGGCCATCCGGGCCGCTGCGCCGGGTGAAAGCAGAATGATCGCCGAACCCGCTGCCGCAAAGCAGAAGATCAGAATCATCTTCTTAAGGTGCGGATGTTTCCTGCAGAACAGATAGATCAGCACAAGCAGATCGCCGCCGAAGATCATCGCCGCCGCATTTTCCATATACAGCGGAATGCAGAAACTGAGCAGACAGAGCACAGCGGTCTGCCCCTTCTTTGGTTGTTTTTCCAACAGCCACCGCTTCAGCACCAGCAGCTGAATCAGAAACAGAAACAGCGGCAGAACATAGGTCGTACCCATGATCCACGTATATGTCTGCATCCTCAGCCGGTTGCCCACGCTGAACATCAGACACACCGCCGCAAGTGCGGTCAGCACCGGCTGTTTCGTTTCCGACAGTTTTACAAGCAGAAGCAGGATGCCTGTAAACAGCAGCGGATTGAGCACATTCCAGAGGCGCTTGTGCGGCGCGACCAGAAAGCCCCACAGTTCGCTGAGATAACGGCCCGACCAGGTCTGATACATTCTGAATGCCTGCGTGAACGGATTGTTCCACATTCCGCCGACCGCATATACCCAGTCATCGCCGCAGACCGGCGTCCAGTGTGTGATCAAAGCGAAAAACAGGAAAAAGATTCCTGTGATCGCGATCATGCATACTGCCGTCCGGCTCTTAAAACGCTTCTTCATCACTTCTCCGTATACGAGCGGATGCCGCGGGTTCCGTAATCCCGGTTCCAGGTCACCGAATCCACCGCTCTGCCCTGTTCTCTGTCAAACACAACGACCGAGATGCCTTCCTGATCGTTGGTATATTCCGTTCCGTCGATCAGGATATCTCCCGTCATCGGATCATCACTGCTGTAAACCCAGACATAGTGTCCGTCCGGGGCATATTCCTTTCCGAAGGGTTCCTCCGCCGTATTCACATCGGCCGTTTCGCCAAGTTCCAGAATATATGCGGAATGGGATCCCAGTTCTGTGCCGGAAATCTTCTCCAGAATCTCAAGATACGGCCGGTAATCCCCGTCGAGATGCGCCGTTGTCACATAGGCGGTATAACGTCCGTCCGCAGTAACCGTACGGAGATAGGTTTCAAGATCGAGAATATTCATCAGGGAAGGATCGCCGTTCCGGTACAGCGCATTCCACTTTTCCAAAGATGTGGATACCACCGATTCCAGTCCGTGCGTCAGCGCATAGTTCTCATTGTTCACAAACGACGGATATTCCAGAATGTCATTCAGCCCGTACATCGCATTGTACGGCGTGAAAAATTCACTGTTGATCACGGGGATGACCGGATTCCGGTTCCCGGCGCTCTTCTGTGTCCTTACCCACTTCTCGCGTACCTCATACTGGTAGCGCGTATAGCTTAGATCGAGCAGCGCATGGCCGTACCGGAACATACCGACAACGCACAGCGCGCCGAGAAGCCCGACGGTCCAGGGGGACGGATTCTGCACATGCGGCGCAAGAAGCGATGCCGCACCGATGATCACAAATACGGTCGCACCGAACATCGAACGGTCAAATTCCACGGGAACCGGACTCAGGATGATCGCGCATACCGCAGCCATCCCGCAGAATGCATAGCCAAGGGACAGGATCATCTCATCCCCGCGCATGCCTTTGCGGATCTTCAGCGCCGCAAGCGTTCCGATACAGACCCAGAGCGGAAGCTGCGCCTCTGCCTTTGAGAAGATGTTCAGGGTATTGCGCAGATCATGGACAAACACATAGGCCCGTCCGCCTTCATTTACAAAGTCGGCCGCCCGGACCGCATTGCCCGGCGCCTTGATCATCAGCGCAAATCCGATGAGGGCCCCGATAAGCCCGGTGATCATCCACGGTTTTAACGGAATCTTCCGGATCCGGTACACCAGAAGATACAGCAGCACCATTAGGATGCAGGCGCCGCCGGTGTTTTCATTTGTCCATCCCGCCGCAAGGCCGCAGAACAGGAACACGGCCGGAAACCACGGCTTATGCACTGTCCTTTCTTCGGTTTCCCTGCGGTATGCATACAGAAACGCGAGAATGATCGCTGTCGTCCAGAGATAATTGCAGGAGCCCGTCTCCCACAGCACCGTCTGTCCGAACACCGGCGCAAAGAGAAACAGCGCCAGCGCGCACAGGGCGTACAGGATGCCGGAGCGCTTCTGTGAAGGACCCTGCGCATGCGCGCAGATGAGATCCGTAAGGACACAGAAGATCACGGAATTGCATACATCAAAAATGATCTTCGGCATCGCAAGGAATGTCCGGGCGATCAGATGTGCGACCGTGCGTCCGGTCCAGGTCATGTACTGGATGTATTCCCGCCGCAGAATATCGAACAGTCCGCTGCTTACCGAGTATCCGAGGTCATCCGAGGTCTTGGCGGTCAGAAGATTCAGCACCAGCACAAGAAAAAACACCGCAAGCTTTACGCTTCCTGCGGGCAGTGACCGCAATGAAACCCGTTCCGTGCTGTGGTTTGTTTTCATATATATAGATTTTATGCGATTTTGCGGGTTCTGTATGCAGTTAATTTCAGACCCGAAACACGATATAATTTAACCATGTCCATGAAATCACAGCACAGTTACAGCGCACTGCGTCTTCTCTTCGCAGTGCTGCTCATTTCCGCGGTTATCTTTGTCCCGTATTTTGTGTCGGGAAAGGCTTTTATTCTCGGCTGGGACATGCGCACGATCTATTCGTCGAACTTTGAAAACCTCCGGACGATGATCGATGCCTGGCGGGCAGACGGCACACTTCCCTACTGGTCGTGGGCGAATTTTCTCGGCAACGACTTCTATTCCAGCAAGCTCTTCTACTTCAATGACTTCTTTGAGTACTTCTTCGTATTCACAAAGCTGCCGTACAGCGAAGCCATCGTCTATATGACCTTCCTGCGGTTTCTGACCGCCGCCTTCGGCTTCCATGCATACTGCCGTTATCACAGGGCATCGGAGTTTACCTGCGTGACGGCGCCGCTGCTGTATACCTTCAGCGCCTATCTGCTTCAGATCATGCGCGATCCCTTCTTTGCGAGCTTCATTTCCTTCCTTCCCCTGTACTACCTGTCCGTGGACCGCTATATCCGGGAAAAGAAGCCGTTCTTCTTTGTCTTCATGGTCTTCTTCATGTTTCTGAACAGCTACTACCTGTTCTACATGACGAGCCTGTTTACGATCCTCTACTTCATCTGGCGCTGGCACCGGGAATACGGAAACCTGAAGAACATGATGAAGCACGCCGTGATCCTGATCGGCTATTATCTGATCGGCTTTATGATCTCCGGCATCATTGTCGTTCCCGAAATTCTCAACATCATGGGCAATTCACGGGTCGGCACCCGCAGCGCCGTGCTGGCATACGAAAGCCTCGTCCCCTATCTCAATTATCTGAGCGGACTGTTCACCCCGACCTCCGTGGCCGCCTACCGTCCGGACGCGATCTCCTCGCTTTACCTCTATGACACGCCGAACCATCAGCTGATGGCAGTCTATGTATGGGCCGGCAGTCTCAGCGCCCTGCTGTTTCCCCAGCTGTTTGCGGATGAAAAGGAACGCGGCATCACGATCATCAATACGCTGATCATCTCCGCGATTGCGCTGGTGCCGATTCTGAGCTCCGTCATGCACGGCTTCAGCGAGCCTTCCTTCCGCTGGATGGCAAATGTCACCTTCCTGCTTGTCGCTTCGATCATGCCGTTTCTCGACCGGAATAAAACCGTCAGCCGGAAGCTGCTGGTGGTCACAATCATCGTCTGTGCCGCGGGGCTGATCCTGACGCCGCCGCTGTTCGCTTCTCTCCTGCATGTCAGCGACATCCGTGACGGCTACCTTGCCCTTCTGGCATGTGTGCCGTTTATTCTGATCAACGGCTTTGCGCTGTATCAGAACCGGAAAGCCGTCCTGTTTGTCAGCACGGTGCTGGAACTGTGCACGGTATGTTTCCTGACCTACTATGCCAATCCGTCGCAGTCTGCCGTGACACGGGAAGATGCTGACCGCATTCCGTTTATCCTCGGAAAAAAGAATTACTACAATGAGTGGACGCTGACCCTGGATCCGGAAAATGAACACTGCTTCTACCGCAGCTATATCGATCCGCAGACCGTCTACTTCGGGATGGGCACCAACTACAATCTCGACGCCAATATCCGGGGTCTCATTGCCTATGACAGCACCTATCTTTCCAGCACGAACGATCTCATCCGGCTGGATGAAGAACATGTCATCGACTACCTTCCCTGGACCTTCAACATTCAGAACCCGGACATCATGACCCTCGTTTCCACAAAATATGCGGTCACCGGTCCTGATCAGGACTGCCCGTTCACTCACGGCGAGCTGATCGGACATTATGCGGACAGCTGGAATGTATATCTCAACCTTGACTACATCAACCTCGGCAAGACCTATACCGGAGGCATCCTCACCTATGAGGACTACGATCCTTCAATGTCTTCCGTTATTACGGATAAAATCATCTGCCATGCGGAAGACTGTGAGGAACTGAAGTCACTCATCGGAACGGAAGAAGTTCAGTGCTACAGCGCCTGGGCGGAAGGCAATCATGTCAGCGCCGGCCTGAAGGCATCCGAAAACGGCTTTGCGGTGCTTGCGGTCCCCTATGATGAAGGATGGTCCGTCACCGTCAACGGCACCCCGGCAAAAACATGGTGTGTCAACGGCGGAATGACCGGCATCGCGGTAACCCCAGGTGAAAATGACATTCAGATGTGGTTTGCGCCGAAAGGACTGAAAACCGGCGAATACTGCACTCTCGCCGGTCTTGGAATTCTTGTCCTGTGCTTCATCGCAAAAGCAGCCCGCTCACGCCGGACTGCCATGCATTAAGCTTCTCACTGCCCGGTATCCTGCCGGGCTTTTTCCTGGTACAGACGGAGATACCGCTCGGTAAAAAGATGCCGGTCAAAACATTCCAGCGCCCGTCTGCGGCAGGCGTCCGTCATGGAAGGTTTCTCCTTTGCGGCGCGGACCGCCGCATCCCGAAGCGCTTCCGTATCATATTCCGGAACGCTGTATCCGGTTTTTTCATCAATGATCTCGGGCGAGCCGCCGGTATTGTACGTCACGACCGGAGTTCCGCAGGCAAGCGCCTCCATATTCACGGTCGGAAAGGTATCTTCATGCGTCGCATTCACAAATACATCCGCCATCGAATACAGTTCCGCAAGCTCTGCCGGACTGTCTGTCCGCGGAAGTCCGCGGATCGTTTCCGGCAGCCGGGCAAGATCGCTCTCTGACAGGCCGACCAGCACAAGCACCGTATCTTCCGGCAGGATCTCCGCAAGCTTCGCAAGATCATCGATTCCCTTGCGGGAGGAGATCCGGTTTGCGGCGCTCAGCGCGGTATAACGTGCGTCAATGCCAAGGCTCTGTTTCCGCTTTGAAACCGACGGATGAAAGACTTCGGTATCGATGCCGTTGTTTATGACAATGCACGGACGGTCCGAAAGAAACGACTGGGAGACCTGTTCCTTCAGCCAGGCGCTTGGGGTAACGACCGTAAGATCCTTCAGCGCAAGCAGCGCTTCCTTCTTACGGCGGAAGTTCGATTTTGAGGCGTCAAGGAAAAAGGAAAACCGCCGGCGCAGCGGACAGTCGGTGCACTCCGTCTTCCACTGTTCACATCCTGCATAGGCATAATGCGGACAGTAGCCGGTAAATGCCCAGCAGTCGTGAAAGGTATAGATGACGGGAATCTGCTGTTCCGCAAGGAATGCGAACAGGCGCTCCGTATTTACATCATGTCCGTGGATATTGTGAATATGGACAATGTCCGGCTGATATTCCGCAAGCGAAGCCAGAAGACGCGCGGTCGCCGCATTCGAGTTGAAGCCGTAGTTGCCGAGGACATGGGATTTCAGGGAATTCCACTTCACACTGAAATCACCGGCATAGCGGATCACATGCGGATCGTCTGCCGGTCCGCTTGTAATATAGATGCGGTTGTCGATGCCGTCCTGAAACATCGCACGGGAAAGCAGCCGGCTGATCGTGCCGATGCTCCCCCTGCCTGAATTTGTGATCTGCGCAATTCTCATTGGAAGAGATCCAGTTTTCTGAGCAGTTTCTTCATCCCTTCGACATCGAGACGTTCGGTGTTATGGCTGTCATATTCTTCGGTCTGCTCAACCTTCTTGCTGCCCCTGATGATATAGCTGTCATAGTTGAGGTCGCGGTTGTCGGCGCTGATGCGGAAATAGTTGCCGCAGTCGGATGCCCTTGCCATCTCCTCGCGGGTGACGAGGACCTCATACAGTTTTTCTCCGTGCCGGGTTCCGATATAACTGATGCCGGCAGTGCTCGGCTTCAGCTCAAGGATCGCCTTTGCGAGGGTGTCGATCGTCGCCGCCGGCGCCTTCTGCACAAAGAGGTCGCCCTGCGCGCCGTGTTCAAATGCATAGAGCACAAGATCCACCGCATCTTCGAGCGTCATCATGAAGCGGGTCATCTCCGGATTGGTGATCGTGATCGGCTTGCCGGCCTCGATCTGTTCGCAGAACAGCGGAATGACGCTGCCTCTTGAAGCCATGACATTGCCGTAGCGGGTCAGACACAGAACGGGATCGCCCTCCATCATCTGACGCGACCTTGCGATGACATTCTTCTCCATCAGCGCCTTGGTCATGCCCATCGCATTGATCGGATAGGCAGCCTTGTCCGTGCTGAGAAAGATTGCCTTTTTGATATGATGTTCCGCACATGCGGTAATGACATTGTTCGAACCGAGCACGTTGGTCTTCACCGCTTCGATCGGATAGAACTCACAGCTCGGCACCTGTTTCAGCGCAGCCGCATGGAATACGTAATCCGCCCCGCGGAAGGCGCCTTCGATCGAACTGTAGTCCCGCACATCGCCGATATAGAACTTGAGTTTCTCCGCAAGCTTCGGATCGATCTGCTGGTAATGATGGCGCATGTCATCCTGTTTCTTCTCATCCCGCGAAACGATGCGGATCTCCTTGATATCCGTGCGCAGAAAGCGGTTTGCGACCGCATGGCCGAACGAACCGGTTCCGCCGGTGATGATCAGTGTTTTTCCTTCAAAGACAGACATTTCTGTATCCTCCTTCATCCCCTGCGCAGATCCTGCGCAGGAGTTCTGTTTTATTCATGTTTTGTCTCAACCTTTACCCAGTCCGGATTGCCTGCGATCCACTGACCGGTTCCGATCCGGTACCAGACATAGCCTTCCGCCTGCGCGGTTTCATGGATCGGATAGGACATCCCGTTCACCGCCTTTCCGACGATCGGGTTCGAAAGCCCGGTGCCGGTGCGGATGTTCAGATTGTCCACAAGGACCGTTACGGTCTTCTGCGCAGCGCCCGGTGTTTCCTGCGCCGGCGCAGCGGACGGCTCCGGCGCTGTTTCGGCGGCTGCCGGTGAAGCCGACGGTTCGGGTGATTCATCCGGTGCTGTTTCTGCGGCTTCCGGTGATGCCGAGGGCTCCGTCTCCGGTTCTGCGGCCGAAGGATCCGCAGCCTCGTAATTCACCCAGTCTTCGGATCCTGCAATCCATCTGCGGACACCGATCCGATACCATGTATAGGTTCCGTCATCGGAGGTCTCATATACCTGATAGCGTTCGCCGTTGATCGCCGTGCCGCGGATGATCGCGGTCGTTCTCGGCTGGGAGCGCACACGCAGGGAATCCACATTCACCGTCGCGTAGCCGATCGGCGAAGCTGCCTCTTCATCAATATGATCCGAGGCGGTTTCCGCAAGTTCCGGACTGACATTCTTCACAAGATCGGTTTCGTACACCATCTGTGTGGAGCCTCCGCCGTCCAGCCGGATCGCATCCGAAACGCCGAGCGCGCCGAGGAATTCCGCGATGCGGTCTTCCGCAACGGTTCCGTAGAATGTGATCAGAAGATACTGTTTGTCCGGCTTCTGAGCAAGGATCGAAACCGCTCTTCCGAAGGTGCGGTAATTGATGTCGCCGTAATCTCCGTTTGTGATGTCAGTCTCCTGCCCGTCCGCAAAATAGGTGAACGATCCGGACACCGCAAAGTCGGCGTCCATCGTATAGCCGGTCCACCACTGCCAGGCAGTATCGCCGGCCCACTTACCGTACTGCCAGCCGTGATATTTCAGTTCCATATCATCGCCGTCAAGATAGGCGGTCGCAAATCCGTTTCCGTAGGCAGGCACGCATTTTTCGTAATACCAGTTCACCCACTGGTTGTGGCGGCGGACACCGCCGACCGGCCGGCCGTACTGGCTTTCGTCATTGATGAAATAACCTGCATTGATTCCCCCGGCATAGCGGTACCCCTTCGCAATGGTTTCCGCATCCTTCAGTTCATTGACAAAGCCCGGGGTTTCGGAGAAGTCCACCTGGAGAAAGGTATGTTCATTCGGACGCACCCGCAGGATGTCATAAACGACGTCATCATAGATTCCCTCTTCGTGCGTGACATCTTCCGAGGTTCCGTCGGTATAGACATTAATCGCAGTCGCAACACGGCGGCGAAGCACATGGACACGGGTATCTTCATCCCAGGAACTGCCGATCTCCTCCGCATGCGCCGGTGTCATCCGGCTTTCCGAAAGAAGCACGCAGAGCACTGCGGCAGTAAGGTATGTTTTTCCATGTCGTTTCTTTCCCATTTCTTCTTCCCCTGCTTATTATATCGGATTTGGTCTTTCCGCGATGCCGGATTCCCTTATAATATGCGTATGAAAGAATATCTTGTAGATGTTCCGGTGGCGGCGCAGATCTGGATCCGCCCGGAAGCACAGCGAAAACAGTTTGAAATCCTGAAACAGGCACGGCCCAGCACCCTGCTTGTCATTTCCGACGGCGGACGCAATGAGGAAGAACAGCGTCTGATACAGATCAGCCGCACCATGTTTGAGACAGAGATCGACTGGGACTGCACGGTATATTCGTTTTACAGCGATGTGAATCTCGGCACCTACGGCTGTATTAAGAAAATGCATGAATTTGTCTGGTCGCATGTCGACCGCTGTATTTTCCTGGAGGATGACATTCTTCCTTCGGTCAGCTTCTTCCGCTATTGCGCCGAGCTGCTCGAAAAATACAAGGATGATCCGCGGATCTATGCGATCTGCGGGATGAATCACGAAGGCATCTCCGAGCCGGTCACCTCCGACTACTTCTTTTCCCGCTACGGCAGTATCTGGGGACATGCGTTCTGGAAGCGGACTTATGAACAGTATTATGACTATGCCTTCCGGGATGACCCGTACACCCTCTCCCTGATCGAAGAGGCCGCCGCAAAAACGATCCCCGCCCACAGAAAGCAGATCCGCAGCGTTGCGGAAACCGGACGCTATGACGGCCATGAGCCGGGCGGAGAGTTCTTCATGAACTTCATGATCTACGGACAGCACCAGATGCTTATCATCCCGAAGAAAAACATGATCACAAACATCGGCGCCGACGCCAGCGCGGCGCATGCGGCGGATCTGAACAACCTTCCCAAAGGTATCCGCCGTGTCTTCAACATGGAGCGGTATGAACTCGAGTTTCCTCTGAAACATCCGAAGTACGTGTTTCCGGACACCCGCTATGAAGCTGTGCGCAACCGGATCATGGGGTTCGGCCATCCGCTGGTCACCCTGTACCGGAACGGCGAGTCCGTATATCGGAATATAAAAAACGGCAATGGCGAATACGTCATCGACCGTCTTGCAAAACTTGTCCGCCTTCACCGCGGCACATTCAAGGAAAACTGATCAGAGGCGCGTCACTTCAATGATGCGTCCTTTTTTTCCGCATCGCGGATCGCCTCGTCCTGGACGAGCTTCTGCAGCTTGGTATTCAGGGTCGAGATCTTGATGTCCTGCTGGAACACCCGGATCAGAAGCAGCGCAATCAGAAACAGATACGCAAGGTTCGATGCGGATGCGACGTGCAGAAGACGGGCAATCGCAAAGAACAGTTCCGGGAAGATGCCGATGACAAGCAGAAGCGTGGAAAACAGGAACCAGAAAACACTGTCCCCGATCACCATCTTGGAACGGCGGATATTCATGATGATGAATGAAAAAACTATGATGCCGCCGATCGCAATCAGAATCCGTACTCTGTATGACATCTTTAATCCTCCAGCGGGACCCGCTTGCGGAACGCCCCGATAAATAAAATACTGACACAGACGCTGGCCATGTACTGCACGCTGCGCCATGCGGTAAGGTAGCTTTCGCCGGCGATCCGCTCATCCATCTCCACCTGCACTTCCGCAGTTTTTGCGCCGCAGCGCATCAGATAGCTGATCGTATCCGGCTCCGGTGCGAGATTGATCTGTTCAGCCATGAGCCGGATCACCCGCTTTCCGTACATCCGCATTCCGGAAGTCGGATCACTCAGGTTCTGCCCGGTCGTCATCCGGGTGAAAAACTGAATGAGATTACTGCCGAACATGCGCATGCTGGAAGGCTTTTTCTTTGTCAGAAACCGGCTTCCGAGCACGATATCCGCCCCTTCCCGGATCTTTTTTTCCATTTCCGGAATATATTCCGGACGGTGCTGACCGTCGCCGTCAAACTGAATCACCGCATCATAATGATGGCGCAGCGCATATTTCATGCCGCACTGAAAGGTTCCGGGAAGGCCGAGGTTCACAGCCTGATCGATCAGGTGATATCGGTGTTCCCGGCAGATCTCCGCAGTCCGGTCGCTGCTTCCGTCATTGATGATCACATAGTCGTGTTTCGGAAGCGTCTCCTTCAGATGTTCCACAACACGCACAATATTGTCTGCCTCATTATAGGCAGGAATCATAATCAGTGTTTTCACAAAACTCCCCTGTTTACTCGCTGTATTTGTGAACCCAGTAGCGTTCGCTGTGCTTGCCTGCCGGCTGATACTCCTTGTTCATCTGGAGCACGGCCCAGGATTCATTCTCATAGATGACGGTGCACATGCCGCGGCGCACGAGATCCTCGTAGGGATTCTCATACCAGCCGCGCTCATCCCACAGCGCCAGCGTATTGTTTATGACAACATAATCCGCTTCGCTTTCAAGCAGAAGCTCATCCAGCTTGGAATAGTCACCGACATCGCCCATATCGTCTTCCGTATAGCGGCGGTCCGGATACATCAGCGAGATCATCCGTTCGGAATACGTATCATTCGCATTTCCGGCAAGCGCTGTACGGTAATCCTCAGTCGTAAAGGCAATCTCGATTCCGGCGACATATCCCTTCAGACCGGCATCCTGGGACAGGATCCGCGGGCGGTCGTCATATTCACGTTCACGGATGTCAAAGTGATCCGAGGACAGTGCGCGGTCAATATACTCGTACAGTTCATAGGAATCATCCCGCACCTTCGCTTCCCAGTTCCACTTTTCATCCGTGCCGACCGCAAGGCTCTTGGAATAGGACGTCGTCAGCGTATCATAGCCGAGCTTCACCATGAATGCGCACAGCACCGCCAGCACAGCCCAGTTGGCCGCCGGCTTTGCGCTCAGCACCTGATTGAGATTGAACATCAGGAAACAGAGCGTAAACGGATTGACCAGGATATCAAATACCCGGCTGTATACCCCTGCCGTCAGAAAATTCGCGACGGCCGGCTGGGTAAGCGGATTGATGAAGAGGATCGCGATGATCAGCAGAAAGAGCTTGAATTTCTTCTGGATATTGAAATTTGCGAACAGCATCACAACAACGGTATAGAACACCAGATTGCGGATCAGCTCGATCGCGCTGACGTGGCTGGTCATATTGACCGTCATGTCATCCTGCGAGGAGGAACGGAAGAAATAGGCATAGCCGTAGTCGCTGTTCCGTTTCAGGAAGGAAACAACGATGAGTCCGACCAGCGCCGCCGGCAGCACCATCAGGAACACCCGGTCAACGGCCGGATAGGAATTCCGAAGCAGCCAGGCAACACCGATCAGGATGCCGATCACCGCAAGCGCTATCGCAAGACCGACCGCATAGGAGAACCGGTCGTTGAAGACGATCAGCACTGCCATGTGAACCAGCGGCAGAAGCGTTCCGATAAAGCCCGCCCAGCGCTTCCAGTTTGTCTCCTTCGCCAGGGCCATCGAAAAGAACAGACCCGCCGTCACAAATGCGATCAGAAACAGCGAGGAAGAACTTACGTTCAGGCCGGCGTAATAAACGATCGTCAGCGCCGGAAACAGCCGGATGGACTTCGGGTTGCGGAGAATCAGATACGCAAGCAGAACCATCGCGCCGATCACAACCGTCCGGATCGTATTTCCGAAGAATGCCAGCGTGGTATTGAAGTAGTTCGTATAGAACGGCGCCATGAAGGCAACCGTGATCAGAAGCCCCTTGAAAAAGCTCCGGGTATCCTTTTTGAACAGAATGGCCGTCGAGGTCACCGTCAGAAATGCAAGGCTCATGCTGTAGAGGACGGTGGCGCCCCAGATGTAGATGGGCGTCAGAATGCCGTCAAACTTGAACAGGTTCGATGCCCACCTCAGCATCATTCCCCAGAAATAGTAATATCCCGTATAGTCGTGGAGCGGATCCAGACGCATCAGGATCGCGCCGCTGGGATAAACCATATGGGCGAAGATCTCATTCTGACTGCTTTCGATGACCTCCGAAAGATAGGTGATCGAGTCAAAGAAGATATTGTTGGTATTCAGATTCATCGATCCGTAAACAAGGACCGCGGTAAAGAGTATGCCGAGAACGAAGGAAACGAGGTTCTCCCAGGTGGGAATAACACTTGACCAGGTGAACAGACACAGCAGCGGACCTGCCGCAAGAATGACCGCAAGCCCGTAATAGGCAATGACCGTACTCCCCTTGGAAAGCACAAGATAGAAGACAAGGACCTGAAACAGCGCCAGGATCGTAAACACGCCGAAGAGCGTGCAGTCCACCGACTGCAGGGACGAAATATAATTCCGGAAGACACAGCCGTAGAAATATGCGGACACAACCAGAACCAGCACAAGCACGCAGGAAATGGAAAACGCGTCGGTATTCCAGTGCGATAAATAGTAGCCGAACCCCTGCCAGCCGCTCGCAAAAAACAGATTCAGTGCTCCAGCCATACCGTTCTCCTCACAATATCCGTATAACTCTGAATCAGCTTCACGACCTTGATCGATACATTCTCATCCAGATAATCCTTCGGCATGCCCATCGGCGCATGGTCCGCCCGCAGGGACGTGCAGAGGTCGATCGCCTGTTCGATCGTCTCCGCCGTGATTCCGCCGATGATGACGGAACCGGCATCCAGTGCCTCCGGCCGCTCCGTGCTGGTGCGGATCAGGACGCCGCCGAATCCGAGAATCGCGCTCTCCTCGCTCAGTGTTCCGCTGTCGGAGATCACGCAGTAGCTGTTTTTCTGAAGCTGGTTGTAGTCAAAGAAGCCGAACGGCCGCATGCTCTGAACGAGCGGATGAAAGCGGAAACTGCGCGCCTCGATCCATTTCTTCGACCGCGGATGCGTGGAGTAGATGACAGGCATCTGATACGTCTCCGCCACATGGTTGAGCGCATTCATCAGAGACATGAAATTGTCTTCGATGTCGATATTCTCTTCCCGGTGCGCCGAGACCAGAATATACTTTCCCGCCTCAAGACCGAGTGTTTCCAGCACCCTGCTGGCATTGATTTCATCCATGTGCCGGTGCAGCACTTCCGTCATCGGGCTGCCGGTCACGAAGATCGTTTTCGGGTCGATGCCCTCCCCGATCAGGTAGCGCCTGCTGTTTTCGGTATACGGAAGATTGATGTCGGAGATACTGTCGACGACCTTGCGGTTGATCATCTCCGAAACATTCCAGTCCCAGCAGCGGTTGCCCGCTTCCATATGGAACACAGGAATTTTCAGCCGCTTTGCGCAGATCGCGGAAAGCGCGCTGTTCGTATCGCCGAGGATCAGCACCGCATCAGGCGTTTCCTTCACCATGACCTCATAGGTCTTCGAAAGAATGCTGCCCATGGTTTCACCGAGATTCCCGCCGGCGCAGCCGAGATAATAATCCGGCTGTTTCAGATCGAGCTCCCGGAAGAATACGTCATTCAGCATCGGGTCATAGTTCTGCCCGGTGTGTACAAGAATATGATCAAAATACCGTTCACAGGCCTTGATTGTCTCACTCAGCCGGATGATTTCCGGTCGTGTGCCGAGAATGGTCATCACTTTCAGCTTGCGCATAGAAACACCTCTGTCTCCCCAAGTATCTTTTCCTGCGTAAAGCGCAGTTTTACAGTCTCCCATTATACCATACGGAACCGCTCCGGAACGCTTCGCCGGCGCGGCGGCTGAACGCGTTAAAACAGCCGTTTGTATACCGACATGCCGGCACGGAACAGGATCGGAATGATGTAGACATACAGCAGGTAAACGATCCAGACCGCCTTCACTGCCCATTCCGCTCCGGTGCCGAGCGCATTGTGCTCCTTTGCCCTGCCGGCAGTCAGTGCGAGAATGCACAGCAGCACGAGTGAAACCGCGCTGATCACCGCACCTGCCGCAAGCCCTTCCGGAATAAACCGCATCGTCAGGCGGTTTTCTCCCGCATGGACCAGCATCACCGGAAACATCCCGTACAGCAGCTTTGGCTCTGTTCTGACGCCGTCTGTCCGGTATGTCCAGCCTTCATCCGCATAGAACGGCAGGATGACATACCCGTCCTCTTCTGCGCTGACAGTCATGTCCGCGCCGGCGCCGGATACCTCCGCCGTCACATGATGCAGTGAGGAAATCTGCACTGCCTCCGTGAAGTCCGTTACCGGAAGAATGCCGAATACGGCTTCCCCGCCGGGTTGTGCGCTCTGAATCTCAACACGCACATCTTCCTGTTCAAATGTGCCCATAAGCAGGATGCCGTTATCGGTATCCCGCGGATACCGCTCATTGGAAGGATTTCCGTACACCGGTACGGCAAGCGGTTCCCCGCTGACCGTAATCGAATGATCCCCGTCCGGAATCCATACATAAAGCATGGCCGTTTCCGCAACGGAAAGCGTATGGGAAGCGGTCTCCGCATTCAGCGCCAGCCGCTCGCATTCAAACACGGTGCGGCCGTAAAGAGCTTTTGAAAGCCGGTTCATCTCCTCAAACGGATTACTGTCCTCGCTGAGCTGCGCAAACGAAGGATCATAGTTCTTCATAAACGGAAGCCCTGTCTCCGGCAGGAAGGCAAACGAAACCCTGCCCGCACCGGCCGGTTCCGGTGTCCCGTACAGCCCGCTGCCTTCGGTCAGATTCACAAAGGTCTCCGCATATGCCTCATCGGCCAGCACGGTCTTTATGCCAAGCAGCGCATCGGTGAATACGGTGCCTCCCGCATCATCCAGAGCGACCCAGTTCTGCGCATAGCCGAGTCTCCGCACAAAGTTCACCTGGCGCAGGGAATTCAGCGGCACATAGTTGGAAAGCGCCGGAAGATCCGCATAGAGCGGATAGTTTTCCATCATCGACGCATCCGCCTGCTTATACCGCGCAAACACGTCTTCGTGATCTTCCTTCACCGCCTGCCGCAGCGCTTCGTAATCATACGGGCCCGACGCTTCGATCTGCACGGCAAAGATGCCTTCGCAAAGGCATGCCCATACAGTGATCAGCACCGCAAGCACTGCCGGTTTATGAAACAGCCGGTTTCCTTCCGTCATCGACAGTCCTGCGGCGGTGATGAGAAATGCGGTCAGGAAGCCGTAGCGCATCGGATAACAGGAATACGGTCCGTTATGGTAGATGCCGTTGACCGACTCGAAGAAGATGGGCGCAGCCGCAAGAAAAAACAGATACAGACAGAACCTGCGCTGCTTCTTCTCCGTGCACCCGAAGGAAAGCAGCCCGCCCGCAAGCGGCACCGCCGATCCCAGCAGGATCAGATATTTCCGGTAGGTCTCCTGTTTCTGAAGATCCATTTTCACAATATAGGAAGCCAGTCCGCTGCCGTAGTTTCCGAAGGTCATCCGGAACGAATGGCTGATATTCAGATATGCCGGCAGAAAGATCGCCATCGATGCCGCAATTCCAAGCAGCGACGTGCAGATCAGCTTCAGGGAAGCGGTCTGACGCTGTGCGCGCTCCTCTGTCCTCATCATCAGGATTCCGCATGCATATCCCATGACCGCAAGGCATACCGCATATGCCTGGGGAATATTGATAATGGCGATCAGCGCAAGAAACAGCGTATAACCAACTTCATAACGGCCGTACGCGCGCTCCTTCCTTCCCAGCATTCCGTTCAGACAGAGAAACAGCAGCGGCACAAACACCGCGGTGTCGATCCACGGAAAGCCGTAATACTGGGCGGCATAGCCGCTCAGCGCATAGCCGCAGGCACCGGCAATCACCAGCGGGGAAGACAGCCGGTTTCGGAACAGCAGCCGGTCATTGCGCAGAAAGCAGCACATGGTCAGTCCCATCGCAATGAGTTTGATCAGGACATACCAGGTCATGACATACGGAATGGATTCTCTGGACACAAACAGGAAAAACAGCGAAAACGGACTGATCAGCGAATAATGCGACAGGGTTCCCGCAAAATTACTGCCGAGGCCGAAGCGCCAGTCAAAAAAGAGGTCCGCCCTTCCGTGCAGCGCGTCCCATAAGTGCATATAGATCGGAACCGATTGAGAGCTGAAGTCGCTCTCATTCACAAGCAGTGCATTTCCGAACGGAATGATGTGCCGGTACGCACAGGCCGCAAGAAACAGCACGGTGATGACACCGGCTGTGATGAAATATTCGACTCGGGAATGGGATCCGTTCCTGCGCATTGACAACATCCTTTCGGGTAAATCCATTATATCGATTTCACGAAAAGATAATATATACTATTCCTTATGAGAATACACACATCAATCCGCCGGACATTCCGGTTCTGTTATTTTGTCCTGTTTCTGACACTGCTTCGATGCGTGCCGGTCCATGCCTATGTCGATCCCTCGGTCATGACCTATGCCATCCAGGCGATCGCGGGCGTCATGATTGCGCTCGGCACCTTTTTCAGTGTCTACTGGCGCAGGATCCGTCAGGCGCTGTTCGGAAGCGCCGGCGCCTCGTCCGCCCCGGATGAGCCGGATGAATTTGAATTCCGCGATCCCGCAGACGGAACCGTCCGTAAGGCGAGCTACCCTTCTGTAAAGCATGCCGGAAAAGAACACCGGCTGACAGTCTGGCCGGGACTCCTGCTTTCGCTTGCGATGGGCTTCATGCTGTGTCTGTACAAACCGCTGGAGATCTACTTCACGAATATCCATGAATTTGAATATGACATCTATGCGATCTTCCGCTACATCTTCCTGTTCTTCCTTGCGGTGACTGCGGTGCTTGCGCTCATCTTCCTGCTGAGCCGGCTGATTTCAAAGAAACTGTACGCTGTCGGGCTTCTGATCGGTGTGATCGCCTTTATCGCCTTCTATGTGCAGGGCAATATCCTGATCGGTGATCTTCCGCCTGCCGACGGTTCGGTGACCGACTGGAGCCAGTACCGTCCGCAGGAGATCCAGTCCATCATTCTCTGGGCCGTCACCGCTGCGGTATGCATCTTCATCTTCATAAAGTTCAAAACACGCGGTCTTGTCCACCTTGTGACTTCCGCATCGATCATGGTCAGCGCCATTCTTATGGTCACCCTGGTATTTGCCTGCGTCCGCAACAACGGCCTGCAGCACAAGACACAGATCTGCATTTCCAACGAGAACATGCATGTCATGTCCTCGGATAAAAACATCGTCATCTTCGTTGTCGATGCGATGGACTCCACGACCTTCAACGACCTGCTTAACGGCATCGATCCGGAATACCGGGATGTCTTTGAAGACTTCACCTACTACCCCGACACCCTGGGCGCCTACCCCTGGACAAAGCTTGCGGTGCCGCAGCTGCTTACCGGACAGTGGTATGAATGCCAGGAGGAATTCCGCGACTGGTATGTCAAGGCACTGCAGACATCGCCGTTCCTGAACCGGATCCATGAAGAGAACTACATCACCGGCATGTATGACCAGATGGATGTGATCATCCGCGAGGAAGACCTTCATCTATATGAAAACGTCTCGATCCGCCCCTACGGCTTACAGAATCCGATGACCTTCATCATGGATGAGGCACGCGTGATCTTCTTCATGTACATGCCCTACCAGCTGAAGAAATATGAACCCTACGCCCTGTTCAACCTTACGAACCAGTGGCCTGCGGACTTCTACTTCACCTGGCATAATGACGCGACCAACCAGTACTTCCTCGATCATCCGATCGAAACCGTTCCCGAAAAGCGCTTCCGCTTCATTCATATCGAAGGCGCCCATCCTCCCTACAAGTGGGACAAGGATCTCAATGATATCGAAGACACCGGAACCGCAACCTTTGAAAGCAACCTTCAGGCGGCGGTCACCGTGCTGAACACCTACCTCAGCGCGCTGAAGGCAGGAAACGCCTTCGACAACAGTGCGATCGTCATTCTCGGCGACCACGGCTATGAGGACAAGATCCACAGCCATACCCGGCAGAATCCGTTCCTGATGATCAAGGGCTGGAATGAAAAACATCCGCTCAATGTATCAAAGCTGCCGATCTCCTATGACTATCTGCCGGAGATCTATCAGAACCTCATGGACGGCAGCACCGGAGAAGATGTCATCCCCAACATCGCAAGAACCAACCCGCCCCGCCGGTATATGGAATTCCGCTTTGATGAGCTCAATGAGCTGACCGAACTGACGCTGGAAAATGCCTTCGCCAATGACGTGGAGGCACTGAAGCCGACCGGAAAGATTTACCGCCGATAAAAGAAAAATCCCCTCGGAACAGGTCACAGCCGTTCTGCATGCGACAGCTTCCTCAAGGGGATTTTTTCAGTTCATCAGTTCATCAAGAGCCGCAAGCAGGCGGTCATTGTCTTCCGCATTGCGGACCGCAAGCCGGATGTAATTACCGCCGGTCTTGGCGGAGAGATCCTTGATCAGAATGTCATATTCTTCCAGCAGGCGCTCCTGCAGCTTTCGGGAGGTCATTGTTCCCATGCATTCAACCATGATGTAATTGGCTTCGGAAGGAATGACCCGAAGATTCTTTACGGCAGAGAGCCCGTTCATGAAGCGTCTTCGCTCCGCTTTGATTTTCACCAGCGATTCCCGGTAATCATTGCGGTATTTCTCGGCAATCTGAAGATAATACTCACCGAAGGAATTGATATTCCAGATCGATACATCCTGTTTCAGGTCTGTGATGAGATCATGGTCCCCGCATGCGAGAATGCCAAGGCGAAATCCGGGAACGCCGTAGGATTTCGAGATGCTTTTCACAACGGTCAGATGCGGGCAGTTTTCCAGCAGTTCCGGATCCAGCAGGCTGTTATTTTCCTCTTCCGCAAAGTCCGCAAAGGATTCATCGACGATCAGCCGGATTCCCCGCTTCCCGGTTTCCTTCACAAGGTTCATCAGACCTGCACGCGGGATATAGCTGCCGGACGGATTGTCCGGATTGATCAGCACCAGTGTGCTGACCGGATGGCGGTCAAGCCATGCCAGAACATCTTCATCCGTATAGGAGAAATCCGGATTTTCCGGCGTGAATACTTCCGTGCGCTCCGGCGCAAGCCGGTTGGGATATTCCTCAAAGGTCGGACGGATCACGCCGATCTTCCCTTCCGTCATTCCCATCAGGGAGCGGATCAGTTCCGCCGCGCCGTTTCCGACAATGACCTGGTCTTCATGAACCCCGAAGTTCTTCGCCGCAAGCAGGCACATCACGCCCATGCCGGACGGATAGTTCCGAAGCAGGACTTCAAAGCTGTTCTGAAGCTCATCGATCATCCGTTTCGGAGGAAAGTACGGGTTGACGAGATAACAGAAGTCAAGCAGACCCGGATAGCGCCAGTAGCCGCCGTAGCGGCGCATCAGCTTCGCCGTCTTTTCGCTTCCTTCCGCAAAAATGGATTCGGCGATGTCGAGATCCTGCACATCATCGATCTCATACCACTTCTTCCCTTCCATGCGCTTTGCCCGGATCGCCGGCACCTCCAGCATGGTAATGACCCGCAGAACCTGTTCATAATACTGGTTCTGTCCGAGCGCCTGCTGGTAGGCCGTCAGGAACGGCACATAATACGAGCGGGAGAATTCCTTTCCGAATTTGTAAATATTGACGGTCTTGTAGTAATTCTCACAGTTCTGAAACTGAAACTGTTTTCCCGGCACAAAGGACGCAATACTGTCATCCTCATTGAGAACGACGCACGTGCCGTCCATCCATGCCTCATATTTACTGACAAGCGCCAGCGTATCCCGCGGATCATTGACAAGCTCCTCAAGAACGCCGTCCTCGACGATGAGGTCGGACTCAAATAGCAGCGTATCCTCCTGGACGAGATAGTCTCTGGCAAGATAGAGCGAATAGATGTTGTTGGTCTGATCATAGATCGGGTTGTACACATACTCGACCTCGGTATGCAGATCAAGGGTCCCGATAAACTCACGCAGTTTTTCACCTTCATAGCCGATGACCATGATGATGCGGGAAACATTCTGTTTCTCAATCTGTCCCAGCATCCGCTCGATCAGGGTAACCCCGTTGACCTTTACCATGCATTTGGTATTGTTTTTTGTCAGTTCCTTCAGCCGCTTTCCCATTCCGGCGGCCAGTATCATAGCCTGCATATCAGCTCCTCAGTTTTCTGCGGTTCCGCGGCGTTTTTCCGTCTGGCGGAAGACCTCATCAATAATACAGCGCGCACCGATTTCGGCACTTTCCCCGCGGTGATAGACATTCCGGTCCGCCTCTTCCCGAATCACGGAGGCATACTCCGGAGCACGTTCCAGCAGAGACTGCACGGTTTCCGGGATCCGGTTCATCTCTTCCGGTTTCAGGGCCGCGCCGACGGTTTCCCGGACGCGGACATTGAACGGAACGATTCCGATCTTTT
>CAMOOA010000001.1 GCA_946621045.1 uncultured Erysipelotrichaceae bacterium | reverse complement strand
GGAGATCACTGCATGATCATGGTCGCCAAACTCAATTTCGATCATGAAGAAGCACACCTGAAACAGGATCTGGCAGATGCGGAGAAGCAGCTGGAACAGGCTTCCTCAAAGAAGGAAACTGCCCGGCTCACAAAACAGATTGAAAATGATAACGCCGAACTGAAACGAGTCCGTGAGTCCAGGGAAGCGGAAGGTGTCAGTGAAGTCGCCCTCTGCGGAAAAATGGTCTGCTATAACGACAGACGTATGGAATTCTTCTATATGGGCAACAATACGAATTACATGCGTGTACGGGCCAATTACTGGCTCTATGCCAAGTGCATTGAACGATGCGCCGAGCTTGGCATTCCGTACTGCAGTTTCGGCGGAGTCGAAGGAACACTGGATGACGGTCTGACACAGTTCAAGAGCGCCTGGCCGGTCGATGTCGAAGAGATGATCGGAGAATTCAACATCATTCTCGATCCGTTCATTTACGGGCTCTTCAGCAACGTCTATCCGTATCTTCTGAAAGCAGCCGCAAAACTGCGCAGTCATCGGAAATCGGCATAAACAAAAACCACCGTCCGGTGGTTTTCATTTTGTCTGATCTTTCTTGTAGCGCATGCGCCAGAGTTTATGGCGGGCACGGACTTCCAGGGATTTCTCCCTGCGGAAGCGGCGGTATGCACGTTCATTCAGCACGTAGTCGAATTCACCGATCTGTTCAATGAATTCCGGACCGAAGGAGCGCTTATAGGAATACAGACCGTATTCCGGATCATCTTTCGTTGTGACGCCGGAGAAGCCGCACATATCATAGCGCTTTACACCGAGCGACCTGAGGTCTGCGATTGCGAATGCATGCAGATTATCGACCGGCTTGATGAAATTGAATGCCTTGTGGTTGTAGGTGTACAGATCCCAGCTCATATCGCCGTAATACAGGAAGATGCCGCAGGCAATCGGAAGGGAAGAGCCGTACTGCTTCATGAGTTCTCCCGCATGTACAAGATCCTTTTCCTTGGCTGCTTTTGCCTCGGGATCCTTCCGGTATTTTTTGGAATTCAGTTCTGCGGTAATTCCTTCGATCATGGTGTTCAGATCAATGGAGGTTACATACAGACGCACATGACCTTCAAATGACGCAAGCAGATTCCGGAAGAAGGAGTCGGAATGCGGCTTGAATCCATCCATTTCGCTGAGCATCGCTTCAAACTTCATCAGAGAAGGGATATCCTCAGAAGAGCCGATGGCGGTACTCACACCCGAAATCTGATGGCGGTTGAGGCTGGTTCTGCGCTGTTTGGAAAAGCCGGCATGGATTTCCTCTTCCGGTTTATCGATATCGATAATCAGCGTATACCGGTTTGTCCAGCTGCCGTCATAGGCGTAATTGTATCCGCGGTGTACAAAGCCAAGCCGTTTCAGATCTTCGGTAATGTATTCATGGTCGATTCCGTCGGTCTGATTGCCGTTGATGTCACGGCTGACCCGGATGACATCCGGATCGATCCGCAGAAACTGCACACGGCGGTTCTGGGCATATTCCTCAAGCGAACGGATCACATCTTCCCGCAGCTGATCATCTTCATAATCAAGACAGGGGCCTTTCGGAACATAGACATACCGGTGTCCGAGAAAGGAATGCTCGATTACCATCGCGGTCGCCTTCAGAACATCGTCCTCAAAGAACCCGAGACAGCGGTAAGAACTGTTCTCAGTTTTAGCCTTGAACGCACCCCAGGCGGCAGTTTTCATGTAATGGACATAATGGCTGCGGCTGACAAAGCGGTTCAGCTCAACGTCCGTGATGACACGCCGGTCAATCATTCGTTCTCCAGCTGAGCGATGGAACGGTCAAGTCTGCGCAGTGTTTCTTCCTTGCCGAGAATATCTGCGATCTCAATCGCACCGCCCGGTGTGGAAGGCTTTCCGCTGATTGCCACACGAAGCGGGAACAGAACCTGACCGTTCTTCTTCTCAAGTTTTGCCGGGAGCTCCATCAGACGCTCATGAAGCGTGTCGTGTGTCCAGTCGGTAATCTCCGCAAGAACCTCACGGCATGCCGGAAGCGTTTCCTTCGCTACATCCGGGTTTGTCTTCATCTTCTTGTTCAGATACAGATCGTTGGAAAAAGCGGGGAAGGTGTCATAGAAATCCAGCATCGGCGGAATTTCACAGAGTGTGTTGGCGCGCTGCTGAACACCTGCCGCGATCTTTTTGATATCGAAGTTGCCTTTTACTGCCTGCCGGATATACGGCTCGGTCAGCTTTACATAGGAATCAAGATCCATACCGCGCAGCCAGAGGCCGTTGATGCTTGTCAGCTTGACCGGATCAAAGATCGCGCCGTTCTGACCGATGTGCTTCACGTTGAATGCCTTTACGAGTTCATCCAGCGTATAGATTTCCTGGTTGGTCTCCGGACTCCATCCCAGCATGGCGATGTAGTTGAGAACAGCTTCCGGAAGATATCCCTTGGCCATAAGATCCTGGAAGGAAGCATCGCCGTTCCGTTTTGAAAGCTTGCTGTGTTCATCCTTCATGACAGGCGGGCAGTGGATGTAGCGGGGCTTGTCCCAGCCGAATGCATCATAGATGAGGTTGTATTTGGGGGTGGAGGAAAGATACTCCATTCCGCGCACAACATCGGTGATTCCCATCAGATGGTCATCAATGACATTCGCAAAGTTATAGGTCGGGAACCCGTCGCTCTTGATCAGAACCTGCTCGTCAAGGATGCTGTTGTCGACCTCAATATGTCCGAACACTTCATCGTCAAAGGAAGTTGTTCCGTCCGTTGGGATCGTCTGACGGATGACAAACGGCTCACCGGCCGCAATCCGCTTTTCGGCTTCTTCTCTGGAGATATGCTTGCACGGATCGTCATATTTGAAGCTTTCGCCGTTGCCGGTATGCGCCGCTCTTGCGGCAGCGATGGTTTCTTCATCGCAGAAGCAGTAGTGCGCTCCGCCGAGATCGATCAGCTTCTTTGCATAGTCCATGTAAAGACCGGAACGGACACGCTCGCTCTGAACATACGGACCGACCGGACCGCCGATATCCGGTCCTTCATCATGTCTGAGACCGCATTTCCGCATCGTGTCATAAATAATATCGGTTGCGCCTTCCACAAGACGTCCCTGATCGGTATCCTCAATGCGAAGAATAAATACGCCCTCCGGGTCCTTCTTCGCAATCAGATATGCCCACAGGGCAGTTCTGAGGTTTCCGATATGCATATAGCCGGTTGGACTCGGCGCAAATCTTGTACGAATACTCATTTTTTCTCCTCTATAACTCTTTAATTAAGCGTCTATTATTCTATCCCAAACGGCTTTACTTCTCAATGCGATGCATGATGCGCAGAAAGAACGGTTCAAAAAGGGGAGTTTATGGAATTTTCACTGCGCAATATATATAATTTAAGATAGCTGTTCAATGATCCGTATGATTCCGCAGTTTTACGGCCGGTCATTGAAAGCCATGCAGCGAAAGAGAGCCTGATTGAAAAACTGCCGCAGTTCGAACGCAATGATGAACTGCCGGAAACAATCAGATTATACAGAAGGAAGTAATTGAAGGTCATGAGCACTGGAAGGACAGAAAAGAAGCAATCCCTTGAGAAAGTTGCATTCTGGAATGTTTTTTTTGCGGCCGCGATGCTGATCTTCCTGATGTCCTGTCTGGAATTTGTCATCAACGCATATTCACTGATGCAGAACTACAAACGTGAGTCCAACGAAGATGTCGGCTACGCAATCCGTCTGATCGGTGCGGAATATCTCGAAGAAATCTACCGGAAGACAGAGGACGTATACAACTCGGTTCCGGAGGAGATTCGTTCGCAGAGATTCTCGGACGAGTATAAGGAATATCTGATTCCGCTTGTGGATGACAAGTTTCTGAATGCGCGGTTTGTCATGACTTCCTGCCGGGAAGAAAACAATCTTCAGAATGTTGCGCTTGTATTTGTCGATGAGGAAAACGGACGGACCGTCTATGTCATTGACGGCGATACGAACCAGAATGCATACCTGCCGGGCCAGTGGCTTTCCGTAAAGGATGCGGAAACCGAGACCCTTGCGGAGATGAAGAAAATCCATGATTCCGGCTGGCGGATGTTCATTACCTACGGTTCCGTTTCCGGCTGGACTGCCACCAACTATGTCGATATTCTTGACTCGCAGGACAGGTGGATCGGCTACGGCGTTGTCGATATTGATATCAACGATTTCTTTGACAAGATGTTCCAGTTCCTGCGGGTATTTATTCCGACAGTCCTTATGATCGTTATTTACGGAGCATACCGTCTCAGTGCGCTGCTGCGGCGCCGGCTGATCACTCCGATCAACATGCTGGCAAATGCCGCAAAGGAATATACTGCACAGGATAAGGTCAACAATTCATCCGCGACCACTGTTTTCAATAACCTGCACCTTAATACCAACGATGAGATTCAGGATCTCTGGGGAACAATGGTGAACATGGAAAGCGACCTTCATATGACCATGGACCGCATCCGTGTCGTAACGGCGGAACAGGAAAAACTGAAGGGTGAACAGGAACGGCTGAACAATGAGCTTGCGATCGCCACAAGGATTCAGGAAGGCATCCTCCCGCGGACATTCCCGGCATTCCCGGAACGCAATGAATTCGATATATATGCGTCAATGACACCGGCTCTGGAAGTCGGCGGCGACTTCTATGATTACTTCCTGCTCGATGAGGATCATCTGGCGCTTGTAATTGCGGACGTCTCCGGCAAGGGAATCTCTGCCGCACTCTTCATGGTCATCGCCAAGACACTGATCCAGAATGAGACAATGATGCGCGACGGTGATGTCTCCGCAGTTCTTACGTCGGTCAACCGGCGTCTGATCGAATCCAATGAAGCGGATATGTTTGTGACGGTATGGCTTGCGGTTGTGACGATTTCCACAGGTCACGTGGATTATGTAAATGCCGGACATGAATATCCTGCAATACGGCATGCGGACGGCAGTTTTGAAATCTTCAAGGATATTCACGGCATGCCTGTCGCCGCAATGTCAAAGACCAAATTCAAGCATGGCGAATTCACGCTTGATCCGGGAGATACGCTGTTTGTATATACCGACGGTGTGACCGATGCGATGAATCCGGAAGGGGAAAGCTTCGGCGTTGAACGGATGGTTGAAGCGCTCAATGTCAAACCGGACGGCACACCGAAGGAAATCAACGATTCGGTGCGTGAAATTATTAACGGCTTCTGCCGTGATGAACCGCCGTTTGATGATACGACCATGGTTGTCATGAAGTATTACGGACCGAAGAGCAGTCCGCTTCCCGAAGCATCGGAATCCGGGAATTCCGAAACCGTAAACTGATTGCCAGCACTTCGGTATCCTGCCGGAGTGTTTTAATATTACAGGACAGGAAAAAAGGCGTCTCCGTGAAGAAGACGCCTTTCAAGCTGGGGTAGAGAGATTCGAACTCCCGAAATGACTGGTTCAGAGCCAGTTGCCTTACCGCTTGGCTATACCCCAATACGCACGATTTATTATACCTTCGGATTTGTTTTTTGCAAGTACTAATTTGAAATAATTTTCCCGGGATCTGCATGCATAATAATATATCCGGATAAGGCATCCTTCCGCATGTATATAACCGATGACGTATCACCGGGCCTGTCACTGTAAAAGATGCGGGAAATCGATTTATAATGGTGTGGAATTTATCGGAGGTTAAACGATATGAAACGGTTGCTTATAGTAGTAGACATGCAGAAGGATTTTGTGGACGGCAGTCTCGGCACCGCAGAGGCGGTTGGAATTCTTCCTGCAGTAAAGCGGAAAATTGAGTCTTATCCGCAGGATTGTGTCTATGCGACGCTTGATACACATCAGAGCGATTATCTGAATACAAATGAAGGAAGGCATCTTCCGGTAGAACACTGTATTGAAGGAACCGAAGGATGGCGGATTCATCCGGAGATTGCGGACAGTCTGAAACATGCAGTATTTGTCGTAAAACCGACGTTCGGTTCCGAGAAACTTGCGGAAATGCTGAAAAAGGAAAATGAGAAAGAACCGATTTCTGTTGAACTGATCGGTCTCTGCACGGATATCTGTGTCATCAGCAATGCGCTGCTTCTGAAAGCCGCCATGCCGGAAATCGATATCAGTGTTGATGCATCTTGCTGTGCCGGCGTAACTCCCGAGAAGCATGCGGCTGCGCTGGAAACCATGCGTTCCTGTCAGATTGAGGTCATCGATGGGAACAGTCATTAACTGTATTGCCATCTTCATTGCGGGAATTCTCGGCACAAAACTCGGAGAACGTATTCCGGACAAAATGCGGGAAACCATCCTGAAAGCAAACGGAGCTGCCGTGATCGCGCTCGGTCTTGCCGGTTTCCTCAGCAAGGCGCTTGTGATTGAAAACAATGCGGTCACAACGGTCGGAACGATGAACATGATCTTTTCCATGTGCCTCGGCTCTGCGGCTGGCTCCTGGATCGATCTTGAGGCAAAGCTCGAACAGTTCGGGGAATACCTGAAACAGAAAACCGGTAATAAAGGCGACACACAGTTTACGGACGCATTCATGACGGCATCGCTTACCGTATGCATCGGAGCGATGGCAATCGTCGGATCGATTGAGGACGGCATCAACGGCGATATGTCAATTCTGCTGTCCAAGGCCATCCTTGACGTTGTCATTATTCTGGTAATGGCTTCCTCCATGGGAAAAGGAGTGCTGTTTTCCTTTATCCCGGTCGGAATTCTGCAGGGAGGGGTCACAATTCTCGCCCATGCGCTTGCCGGAATTTTTACCGTGCCGGTGCTGAATGCACTCTCTCTTACCGGTTCCCTGATCATTACACTGGTCGGCGTGAATCTTCTGTTCGGCAAAACGATCAGCACAGCCAATCTTCTGCCTGCACTGATCTTTACATCCGCATTTGCGGCATTCGGTTTCTGACAATGATCGATCTTTATGGACATCTTACTGTCCCGTCTGTCATATCGGAGGCGATGAAAGCTCCCGCAGTCCAAAGGATTGCCGGAATCGATATGAACTGCGGGATGGCATATACATCGTTCCCGCTGTTCCGTCAGGGGGAACCTTACAGCCGCGCGCAGCACTGCCGGAATGTAAGTATTCTGGTTTATCATTTCACAGGGGATCTTTCGCAGGCCCTGGCCGGACTCTTTCATGACATTTCCACACCGGTGTTTTCCCATGTTGTGGATTTTTTCAACGGGGATTATATGACGCAGGAATCAACCGAAGAACAGACGGCATCGATGATCCGGAATGATCCGGTTATACAGAAGCTTCTTTCTTCCTGCGGGATTCCCCTGGAGGATGTAGTAGATTATCACCGCTATCCGGTTGCGGACAATGATATGCCGAAGCTTTCCTGCGACCGGCTGGAGTATACGCTTGGAAATGCAGTCAATTACAGGTTCATCACCGCTGAAACAGCGCGGAAATTTCTGGATGACCTCTGTGTTTTCAGGACTGCGGCGAACGAAACAGAACTTGCATTCCGCAGTGAACCGATCGCCCTGGAATTTGCCTGGACAGCGCTTCGCTGCGGGAAAATATATTCCGGCAGGGAAGATCGCTACAGTATGGAACGTCTTGCCAGACTGCTGAAACAGGCTGTCGCAGACGGGATTCTTGAAACGAAAGATCTGTATACGACGGAAGCAGAAGTGATCGCAAAACTGGAGAACAGTCCGCTTCGCGGCGCATGGACTGCATTTACAGAACTGTCTTCGGTCATCGAAGCTTCAGGACCGGAAGACGGGATTCGGGTCAATGCAAAACGCCGTTATATCGATCCGCTTTCCTGCGGCGGGAAACGGGTATCGGAAACCGATCCCGCATTCAGAAACGCTGTGCAGGATTTTATTGAGGAAGATTATTCCGTTTATCTGAAAGGAAACTGAACATATGGAAAAAAAGATTGTTGTGGCAAGCACAAATGCCGGAAAGATACGGGAGTTCCGGCAGATGCTGGAACCGGAAGGATATACCGTTCTTTCCCTGGCGGATCTTCCGGATCCTGCCGAACCGGAGGAAACCGGCACAACGTTTCAGGAGAATGCTGTTTTAAAGGCAAAAGCGGTTACCGACCGCTACGACCTTGAGGCGATTGCGGATGACAGCGGTCTCTGTGTTGCGGCTCTCGGGGAAGAGCCGGGCATCCACAGCGCACGGTGGATGGGACACGAAACATCCTATGATATTAAAAATCAGAAGCTGATCGATCTTGTCAGAGATTCCGCGGACCGCACATGCCATTATGCATGCGCGATCGCATGGACCGCGCCGGGCAAGGAACCGGAAGTGTTCTTCGATACATGGTACGGGGAAATCGCTCACGAACCGCGCGGAGCCAACGGCTTCGGATATGATCCGATCTTCTATATCCCGGAACTTGGCATCACTTCGGCGGAACTTGATCCGGCGGAAAAGAACCGGATTTCCCACCGCGGAAAAGCGCTCAGAAAACTGGAGGCATGGCTTCATGAGAATCGCTGATGTACTTTCGGCAGTTGCCGGTTTTCTGCTTTCTGTTGCAATCATTGCGACAGTCATTGACGTTGTCAGTTTCGACCGTTCATTTTATGAGAAGGAATATATCAAAAACGATACGGTATCATATACCGGAATGTCTGCGGAAGATAATCTGAAGGCGACCGAGGCGCTGCTGGATTACCTGCAGGATAAACGACAGGATATCGTGGTCACCGCAACTGTATACGGTACGGAGCGGGAGGTATTCAATGAACGGGAAACCCTTCACATGGTAGATGTAAAGGCACTCTATCAGAAGGCGATTCTGGTGCGGAACTGCTGTGTGATCGGCTCGGTGATCCTGTTTGCCCTGGCCGTTATGATCGGAAAGAAGCGTCTGCTTTCTGTGCTGCGCACGGGATGGAAAAACGGGGTGATCCTGACAGGAGCCGTAATTCTTTTCATTGCGATTTGGGCACTGGCGGATTTTGATCAGTTCTGGACCAACTTCCATCTGCTGTTTTTTGACAATGATCTCTGGCTCCTTGATCCGAATACATCCATCATGATCAATCTGTTTCCGGGCAGTTTCTTCTTTGATCTTGTGATCCGGATCATTCTCTGGATCGTCGGCATTCATCTTGCGATATCCGCGGTCCTGTACGGAACACGGAAGGCAGCCGCATGATTCACGCCGTATTATACGAACCGGAAATACCGCAGAATACCGGAAATATCATCCGTACGTGTGCGGCGTTCAATGTTCAGCTTCATCTGATCGAGCCGTTTTCGTTCTATCTGGATGAAGCGCATCTGCGGCGGGCAGGGATGGATTACCGCGAGATCGCGGATATCCGCATCCATTCCGACTGGGATGCATTTTTAAAGGAATGCGATGGGGAGCTGTACTTTACGACAAGATACGGCCACCGCACGCCGGACAGTTTTGCTTATCCGCTGGACCGTGATATTTATTTTGTGTTCGGAAAGGAGTCGACGGGCATCCCGAAACCGATCCTTGCGGAACATAAGGATCACTGCATCCGCATCCCGATGGATGAAAAGGCCCGCTGTCTGAATGTTTCCAATACCGCAGCAGTTGTTCTGTATGAAGCTCTGCGGCAAAGAAGGTTTGACGGTCTGTCATTCACTGATAAACTGAAAGACGGAGTATTATTGTATTGAGGTTTTACGAAAATGATTGAAAATCTTGGAGATTTAATGTCGATTGTCACGCTTGTTCTGGTATTGATCTATACGATCATTATCTTTTATAACGGTCTGATCCAGCATCGCGAACAGTATTTTCAGAAACGGGAAGAAACATACTACAAGCTGTTTGAGGAACCGGATGACAACGAATTTGACGAGCGGGATGAACCGTATTACGAGGACTGATCATGACACTGAAAGGCACAGCAGTTGAAAACGTATTCGGCTCCGGTCTTCGTGCAGGGGACTTTTTCTTTCTTTCCGCCGTTGATGCATGCGGTGAAGACGGAACGGAAGTGTGCGCCGACAACCGGGAGCGCGTTCTGTACTGCCTGAAGAAGCTGCAGGAAGTTCTCGCAGCGGCGGACGGATCCCTGGACTGTCTGGTTCAGCTTCGGTTTTATGCCTCGGATTGTGTCTCTCTTTCCAGAGAGGATGTCCTTGATGTGCTTTCCGAAGTGATCCTTGAACCGCTTCCGGCTGTCAGTGTGATTTCCTGCGGAACGGTTCCCGGAGGCCTGATGGCAGACGGGACTGCGGTCATTCTCAATGATTCCGCCGGATGCGGCGGGTGCGGAAAGTGCGGGGGATCATGCTGAAGGATATAGCCGCACTGCATACCGACAGCGAATCCGGCGTTACGGAGATTCTTTATGCGGACGGTACGTCACAGCGGGTCAGTGAGCCGGCTGAGGTTCTGTTTGACCGCTGGTGCACTGCATTTGGTTCCACAATGAAAGGACGCTTTGAAGCAGTCCGCAAACTGACCGGTGTGCGGACAAAGCTGCCGCTGCTGATCCGTGAAACCGATGTTCTGCTGTTTTACCCGATCCGCTCGATGTATTCGAAGGAAGACAATTACTGGATCAATGACAATCTGACTGCCGCTGTTCTTCCGGAGCGCAGAACTGCGGTGCATCTCATATTTTTGAACGGATTTCAGATGGAAGTTCCGTGTGATGTCCGCATCATCCGCCGCCAGCAGGAGATCTGCCGGAAGATACGCAATCTGCTCGCGGAAGCCGACAGGGAGTTATAACATATGACTGATACACAGAAAAAAACAATCCGATTTACAAGACACGACATTGTGATACTGTTCAATGTCCTGTTTTCTTCACTGCTTTATTCCTTCGGAATGAATTATTTCGCCAAGAGCGGCAATCTGTTTCCGGGCGGGTACGGCGGTTTGTCGCGGCTTCTGTCGGAAGTATTCATGAAGTTTTTTCATCTCAATATCAGCTTCAGTATCATTTACTTCACGATGAATATCCTCACGGTGCTTCTTCTCTGGCGCCATATCGGTCATAAGTTCATGATCTATTCCTGTATCTTTGTCACGAGCAGCTCGATTCTGACCGCCGTACTTCCGGTCAGAACCGTAACCGAGGATATTCTGCTGATTTCCGTATTCGGCGGTGTGATTTCCGGTCTTGCGACAGGAATTGTTCTACGCAACAATGCCAGTTCCGGAGGCACCGACTTTATTGCAATCTGGATGTCCTCCAAATACAACAAGCCGACATGGAATTACATCATGTGCGGAAATGCGGTCATTCTGATCCTTGCCGGTATTCTCTTCGGATGGGACAAGGCGCTGTATTCGATCATTTACCAGTACGTAAGCACGCAGATCGTAAATGTTCTCCATCAAAGGTATAAATTCTCACGGCTGGATATTGTCACCAATCTGCCGGATGATGTCTGCACGGCGATTTTTTCGGTCTGCCGGCACGGAATCACAAAAGTGCAGTGCGAAGGCGCATTTTCCCATGCGGGGCGCTGGCTTCTGCTCACAACGGTAAATACCTATGAGCTGCAGGACGTTCTGCGATCCATCAAAAAAGCGGATCCTTCCGCCTTTATCACGATCAGTCAGGTAGGGCGGATCATCGGCAATTATCATCAGACTCCGCTGGAATAAGCATCGGATCGGACGGTTCTGTCGGACGGAAAGAAGGGGTGTTCCTTCTTTTTTTGTGTACCGGTTTATATTCTTTTTTCAAATCTTGAATGCGGATTGAAATAATTTTAGAATAGTTAAAGACATGTGTTCTGAAGGGAGGTGATTTTCATGAAAGAGAGTTTATCAGATCAAGTTCCGTTGTGTGCAGTATTCATGAAAATCATTTACCGGAGGAATAACGATGGAAGAGTTCAATATTGAAAAGGAACTTGATTCCTTCCGCAATCTGCTGAAAAACAAGCAGTACGCGGGACTGCGCGGAAAAGCGCAGGATATGAATAATGCCGACCTTGCGGCGGTTATGGAACAGATGGAAGATGAGGACATGCTGAAGATGTTCCGTCTGTTTCCAAAAGAGCTGGCAGCCGATGTATTTGCCATGCTTGATGTGGACAGCCAGCAGTACATCATCACGTCACTTTCCGACAAGGAAGCCGGTGCCGTCATCGATAACCTTTATGCCGATGATGCGGCGGACCTTCTTGAGGAAATGCCGGCCAATGTTGTAAAAAAACTGCTTGCCAACGCAAAGCCGGAAACCAGAAACGATATCAATCATCTGCTTCAGTATCCGGATGATTCCGCCGGATCTGTCATGACCGTCGAGTTTGTCGATCTTACCGAAACGATGACGGTCCATGAGGCAATTGAGCGGATCCGCAAGATCGGAATGGACTCGGAAACGGTTAACACGTGTTATGTTCTGAACAAGAAACGGCTTCTGCTCGGCACGGTCGCACTTCGTTATCTCATTATCAATGACGGAGACAAAGTAATCGGCGACATCATGCATGAAGAAGTCATTTCCTGCAATACCAGCACGGACCAGGAAGCCGTCGCCAGAATCTTCCAGAAATACGACTTCGAAGCACTGCCGGTCGTTGACAAGGAAAACCGTATGGTCGGTATTATCACGGTCGACGACGTTCTCGATATTATGGAACGCGAAACGACCGAGGACTTCGAACGTATGGCGGCCATCATTCCGAGCGACAAGCCGTATCTGCGCACCGGCGTCTTTGAAACCTGGAAAAAGCGGATTCCCTGGCTTCTTCTGCTCATGATCAGCGCAACGTTTACAGGCCGCATCATCACCGGATTTGAAGACGCCCTCAGCAAATACATTATTCTGTCGTCCTTTATTCCGATGCTGATGGATACCGGCGGAAACAGCGGCTCTCAGGCCAGTGCCGAAGTCGTACGTTCGCTTTCGCTGGGACAGGTTGAATTCAAGGACCTTGTCAAAGTTGTATGGAAAGAGATGCGCGTCGGTATTCTCTGCGGCGTAACCCTCAGTATTGCCTGTTTTGCCAAATGCATGCTGATGGATCATACAACGGTAGCTGTTGCTCTTACGGTCAGTCTTACGGTCATCTGCGCGGTTCTGTTTGCCAAAACTGCCGCTTCTACGCTTGTCCTTGTCGTATCAAAACTGAAGCTTGATCCTGCTGTTGTGGCATCCCCGATGCTTACAACGATCATTGATGCGATTTCACTGCTTATCTATTTTTCGATCGCAACTGCTGTACTGCATCTGCGATAACTGTTGAGGCGTAGTTATGATTGTAGTTTATACATCTCCCGGATGTGCCAGCTGCCGGAAAGTAAAACAGTGGCTGAAAGACCGGAATCTTCCGTTTACCGAAAAGAATATTTTCAAGACGCTGCTGGATGAGAATGAGATCCGCTATCTTCTGATGCGTTCGGAAAACGGAACGGATGATCTGATTTCCAAACGTTCGAAAGTGATTTCGGAGAACAATATTGATGTTGACAGTATGTCGCTCAATGAGGTGATCCGGTTTATTCAGAATAATCCGTCGGTTCTGAAACGTCCGATCATTCTGAATGAGAAAAGCTTTCAGGTCGGTTACGACAGTGAGGAAATCGGAGTGTTTATACCGCAGGAACTCCGCCGTATCGCATATTCTTCCTGTTCTGCCGCCTGTCCGAATTATCTCGGATGCGGAACGCCGGATGAGAAGAAAGACGGCTGATGTATTACATTTCATTGCATCGTTTCAGCCGCAGAGGCATGTTCTCTGCGGTTTTTGTTTACTGTTTTGTCTGCGGTTCTGTACTATAATTGACGGGATGAACAAAATACTGGTTGGTCTTTCCGGAGGCGTGGATTCCGCGGTTGCGGCATATCTGTTGAAAGAGCAGGGATATGATGTCACCTGCGCTTTTATGCGCAACTGGGATTCACTTACCAATGATGACATCCTCGGCAATCCGACGCTTGATGAAGGCCAGTGCACGCAGGAAAAGGACTGGCAGGATGCGCAGTCCGCTGCCGATACGCTCGGACTTCCGCTCAAGCGGATTGATTTCATTGAGGAATACTGGACCGACGTTTTTGAGACTTTTCTAAGCACTTACCGGCGCGGTCAGACACCGAATCCGGACATCCTCTGCAACAGATATATCAAGTTTGATCAGTTTCTTTCCTATGCAAAACGGGAAGGATTCGATATTCTCGCTACCGGTCACTATGCAAAAAACGGCACTTACCGCGGAAAACCGGCCATCCTGAAAGCATCGGACCGCTCCAAGGATCAGTCCTACTTTCTGGCGGAAATCAACCGTTCCTGTCTTGATTCGATTCTGTTTCCGCTTGCCGATGTTCCGAAAACCGAAGTGCGCCGGATTGCGGCGGAGCTGAACCTGTCCATCGCAAAGAAAAAGGACAGCACCGGAATCTGCTTCATCGGAGAACGGAAATTCCGGGAATTTCTCTCGAACTATCTTCCGATGAAACCCGGAAAGATCATTGAAATCAGCGGCCGTACGGTCGGCGAGCACAAAGGAGTCCTTTACTATACCATCGGACAGCGGAAAGGCCTGAATATCGGCGGTACAGGACCGTACTACGTAATCGGCAAGGATGTCGGAAAGAACGAGCTTTATGTTGCGGATACCGCTGATGAATCCTGGCTTTACAGCACCTCCTGTCTGGTACGTGACATGAATGTACTGGCGGATATGGATCTGCCGATGCAGGTCCATGCAAAATTCCGTTACCGGCAGGAGGATCAGCCCGTCACCCTGGAGAGGGTGGATGAAAACACGGTCCGGGTCAGCTTTCCGCAGGGAATCCGTTCCGTTACCCCCGGACAGGAAGCAGTATTCTATGACGGTGATGTCATGCTGGGAGGCGGAGTCATAGATACCGTTTATCAGGACGGAATCGATATTGCACAGAAGATCCGTGATCAGTTAGAGGTAAATCATGGAGTCTGATGTGATCCTTACCGGAAAACCGGTTCATATTCTGTTTCGTAATGATGATAATTTTTATACTGTCATGAAGTTCCGGATCGCGGATGAACATGAAAAGGTTATAACCGTTACCGGAATTCTTCCGGAACGCCCGGCGATTGACTGCCTTTACCGTCTTTACGGGACCTATGTGGAACATCCGCGCTACGGAATGCAGCTGAAAATCGACGCCATTGAGCGTCCGCTCCCCAATGAAGCGGATTCTGTGATCCGGTATCTCTGCGGTGTGCAGTTTCCCGGAATCGGCAGGAAGACCGCTGAGAAAATTGTCAGCCTGCTTGGAGAAGACTGTCTTGACCTGATCCGTTCCAATCCTGAGGTTCTGTATCAGATCCCCGGACTGTCCGAAGAAAAGGCAGAAGTCATTAAAAACGGAATCGCCCAGGAAGATGACGGCATGGCGGAATTGGTCCGGTTTCTGAATGTCCACGGAATCGGTGTCCGCAATCTTGTGCGTCTGAACCGCGCCTACGGGAAACAGGCGCTGTCCAAGCTGAAGGAGAATCCGTACCGCGTCATGGAAGACTGTGACGGATTTGGCTTTAAAACCGCAGATAAGATTGCGATGTCGCTCGGCTTTGATCCTTCGGACGACCGGCGCCTTACCGCAATGATGACCTCGCTGTGCATGGATATGTGCATGGAGGAAGGGGATTCCTATATTGAAGAGGAGAATCTGTTTAAACGGTTCCGAAAAGAATACGGCGATTCTGCCGCAAATCCGGGTGATTATCTCGACTATGCGGCCGGCAGGGGGCTTCTGATCGAGGAAAACGGCAGAATATACCCGAAATCACAGTATGAAAGTGAAACGGAAATTGCAGAGTTTCTCTCCGGATTTCCCTACAGTCCGATCGACCCCTGCGACCCGGATCTGCTCGAGCAGTATCTGGATGAAATGCAGGAAACCTTAAGCATCCGGTATGACGAATGTCAGATTCAGGCCATTCATGCATTTTTTGAGTCGCCGTTCATGATCGTCACCGGCGGGCCCGGAACCGGCAAAACCACCGTCGTGCGTGCCTTTGTGACCCTGTTCCGGAAGCTTTATCCCGGCGCAACGGTACTGACGGCAGCGCCGACCGGAAGGGCTGCCAAGCGGCTTGCGGAACTTACGGACAGCGAATCCATGACCATTCATTCGCTGCTGAAATGGGATCTTGAAACCAATTCGTTCGGTGTGACCGAAGAAGAGCCCCTCAGTGCCGATCTGCTTATTATCGATGAATTTTCCATGGTCGACGGATATCTGTTTTCCAATCTTCTGAAGGCATCAAAACGCATCCGGCGCATCTGCATTATCGGAGATGAGGACCAGCTTCCCAGCGTATCTCCCGGATCGGTGCTGCGTGATCTGATCCGTACGGAACGGTTCCCTCTGATCCGCCTTGCGCACATTCACCGGCAGAAAGAGGGCAGTGATGTCATTTCGCTTGCCCATCAGATTCATAACGCGGAGGTTGATTTCAGTCAGTTAAGTCAGGATGTCCGGTTTTATGACTGCCCGAGTGAAGATATCAAGCGCAACGTTCTTGCGATTGCGGAAAATGCCCTCGAAAAAGGATATGACGTTAATGATATTCAGGTGATCAGTCCGATCTACAACTCCAATGCCGGAATCGACGTTCTGAACAATGCACTGCAGGAATGCATTAATCCGCCGTCCCCGCACCGGCGCCAGCTGAAGGTCGGTTATACCGTATTCCGCGAGGGCGACAAGATCCTTCAGCTGAAAAACCAGCCGGATGATGATGTGTACAACGGCGACATCGGAACTCTGGAAGCGATTCTGTTTGCGTCGGAGACGGAAAACCGGCAGGCGCTGCTTACCGTTCGCTTTGACGATACCCTTGTGGAATACTCCGGCGACAGCCTTGCGAATATTTCACTTGCCTACTGTATTTCGGTTCACAAAAGCCAGGGAAGCGAATATCCGATCGTGATCTTTCCGATTACGAAACGGTTCAGCTACATGCTGCAGCGGAAGCTGATCTATACCGGCTGTTCCAGAGCCCGCCAGTCATTGATCCTTCTGGGAGACCGGGAAGCCTTCATGGACGGAATCCGGACCGAAGAACGGCATATCCGTAAAACCACGCTGAGCGAACGTATAAACCGCGCTTTTGAGGCACGCATGGCAGATGAAGAATGGGATATAAGAGAAACTCCGGAAAAAGGAAGTGTACAGCAATGAACTACTGGATTCTCACAGCGCAGAACAACACCATCCTGAAGCAGGATCAGAACGGCATCCCGGAAACCTATGATTTTTTCGCGGATCAGTGGAAGAAATCAGATCTCTGTCCGGACGGCCTGCAGATCTTTGAGGATGATGCCGAAATGATCAGAAAAGCATTTAAAACCGCTCGGAAGCAGCATCAGGGACAGACCGACAAATCCGGAACGGATTACATCTATCACCCCGTGCGCGTCTCCCAGCTTGTAAAAGGCGGTCCGCAGGAAATTACCGTTGCACTGCTTCATGATGTGATTGAAGATACGGATATGACGCTTGATGACCTTCGGAAAAGCGGATTTCCGAAAGCTGTCATAAGCGGGGTTGAGGCAATGACAAGACTTCCCGGTGAACCGAGAGAGCATTATCTTGCACGAGTAAAAGCCAATCCGATCGCTCGCGCTGTCAAGCTTGCGGATCTTGAACACAATTCGGACCTTACACGTATCCCGAATCCTTCTGCGCGTGACATCGCGCGTGCAGAAAGCTATCTGGATGAGATTAAATACTTGAACGAACGGTATGATAACGATATCGTTAAATAAGTAAAGAAAACGACTTTATGAAACAGAAAGCAGAGAAAAAGAAGGAGTTCAAAGTCAGCAGCAAAGACCTGAAAAAGGTTGCCGGCGGTGACAAAAAGATTCCCGGCGGAAACGAAGATATTTTCGGAACCAGACCTTTTTCCGACGTTTCCGACAACAATCCGTTTTTGAAGCCTCATAACATCATGGAACAGGAATAACTGTCCGCTTCCTTTGGCTGATACACGGAATACAGAAAAAAAGGAGTTCAGTGAACTCCCTTTTATTTTGAGAGAAGCGCCTGGTCGTTGGCAAATTCTTCACCGCTTGCGGCTTCGAATTTTTTCATCAGATCTTCAACCGTGAGACGTTTCTTTTCTTCTCCGCGGACATCGAGCAGGATCTTTCCTTCATCCATCATGATCAGGCGGTTGCCGATATGAATCGCATCACGCATGTTGTGGGTGACCATCATGGTTGTCAGGTGATTCTCCTCAACAATCTCTTTTGTAAGATCAAGGACAAGCCTTGCGGTTTTCGGATCGAGCGCTGCGGTATGTTCGTCCAGAAGCAGGATCTTCGGACGCTGCAGGCTGGCCATCAGAAGGGTGAGCGCCTGACGCTGTCCGCCCGAAAGCAGACCGACTTTTGTCTGCATTCTGTCTTCCAGGCCAAGACCGAGAGTAGAAAGCTTTTCACGGAACATCTTACGTTCTTCTGCTTTGACATTCCAGGAAAGACCGCGCGGTTTTCCGCGTTTTGCGGCAAGCGCAAGATTCTCTTCAATCTGCATGTCCGCTGCAGTACCGGTCATGGGATCCTGGAACACACGTCCGATCAGGGAAGCGCGTTTGAAGTCGGGAAGTCCGGTGACATCGATCCCGTTGATGTAGATAGAACCTTCATCAACCGGCCATACACCGGCCACCGCATTCAGCATCGTACTTTTGCCGGCGCCGTTGCCGCCGATTACCGTCACAAAATCCTCTTCCTCAAGTTCAAGATTGACATGGTTCAGTGCAATCTTCTCGTTGATCGTACCGGGATTGAATGTCTTGCATACATTCGTCAGCTTCAGCATTGCCGTCATCCGTTGATCGCCTCCTTTGCGTTCTTTACAGACCGTTTTCCGGCACGGCTGAAAGATGTCTTCATTTTTGTCTGAATATTGGGTACCGCAAGGAATACTGCGACTACGGAAGCGGTGAGAAGCTTCAGGTAATTGGAATCAAGTTTCAGCCAGAGAACAATAACGATCACGAGGTAATAGATGATTCCGCCGACCGCAACGAATGCAAGCCGGAGCGCAAAATTCGAACGTTTTCCGAACAGGGCATTGCCGATCACTTCGCCGATGATAACTGCCGCAAGGCCGATGACGATCGCACCGCGTCCCATATTGATATCCGCAAAACCCTGAAACTGGGAGAGCAGTCCGCCGGACATGGCGACAAATGCATTGGAAAGGGCAAGACCGATGACCTTCATTGCGTTGATATCAATGCCCTGTGCTTTTGACATTTCCGGATTGGAGCCGGTTGCACGCATGGCGCTGCCGTGTTCTGTTCCGAAATACCAGTAGAGCAGGGCGATCACGAATGCGATCAGAAGCGTGCCGGCAAGGATCGATCCCGGAATATTTCTGCTTGTGACAAACAGATGATATTTATCGACCGGAAGACCTTTGTTTGCGGACATTCCCATGATTGCAAGATTGATGGAATACAGTGCAAACTGTGTCAGAATACCGGAAAGAATCGCCGGAATATCAAATATCGTGTGCAGAAGTCCGGTCACCATTCCTGCAAGCATACCTGCGGCAGCTGCCGCAAGAACTGCCAGAACCGGATTGACGCCGGCAAGGATAAGCATGACCGATACGGCGCCGCCGGTCGTAAAGGAACCGTCAACCGTAAGATCGGCGATATCCAGAAGACGGAAGGTGATATAGACGCCGAGCGCCATAAATCCCCAGATCAGCCCCTGTGCAACGCCGCCTGGCATTGCGCCGAGCAGATTTCCGAAATTAAGACTCATAGTTAAATACCCCCAAGATGAAAGCGAAACAAATTATAGCAAAATACGGGGCGTATTGCCCCGTATTCCGTTAATTCAATAAACGAGACGGTTACTCAGCGCGTTCAGCGGCTACGTAATCGGAAGGGACGGTAATGCCGAGTGCTTCACAGCGGGCCGCATCATATTTCTTGACCGGGTTCTGGTAGTACTCAATCGGCATTTCATTTACATTTGCTTCGCCTTTGAGAATCTTGGCTGCCATGGCACCGGTTGTCTTGCCGAGCTCATAGTAGTCAATCGAGAGCGTTGCGATTCCGCATCCGCTCATAATGCCTTCTTCACCGGTGATGATCGGGATACCTGCATCGGAAGCGACCGCATCAATGAGACCGGTATTGCTGGCGGCGGTGTTGTCGGTCGGGATATAAAGCGCTTCATTTTCCGAAACCGCTGTCTTTGTGATTGCCTGAACATCGTTGGAATCCGTAAAGGTGTAAACGCTGACGGTCTTGCCTTTTTCTTCCAGTGATGCCTTGACAACTTCTGCCTGATACTTGGAGTTTGCCTCAGCAGAGCAGTAGATGATGCCGATCTTGCTTGCTTCCGGAATGAGCTCATCAAACATCGCTGCCTGCTGATCCAGCGGCGCGAGATCGCTTGTGCCGGATACGTTGGTGCCTACGGTTCCGTTGAAGTTATCAATGGAGAGGGCAGTGCCGTATTCGGTAATGGCGGTTCCCAGTACAGGGATGGTCGCTGTTCCGTTTGCGGCGGCCTGCAGTGCAGGTGTTGCGATCGCCAGCATCAGGTCAACGTTTTCCGTAACGAAACCGGAAACGATGGAGTTGCAGGTGGCGCTGTCGCCGGCCGCATTCTGGTAATCAAAGGTAACGTTTCCTTCACCGAGCTGTGCAACCAGTTCGTCCTGGAAGCCCTGTGCAGACGCATCAAGCGCTACATGCTGAACAAGCTGAACAATGCCGACGTTATAGACTTTTGTTTCTGTATCTGCTGCAGGTTCGGCTGAATTGTTTTCTGCAGGAGCACCTGCGGATGTGTCTGTTCCGCATGCCGCAAGACTGAGTCCGAGCATTGCGCTGAGTAACAACTTTGTAAATTTTTTCATGTAATTTTCATTCCCCCTGAAAGTGTTTACAACAATTTGCATTCTATTACATTGTTGTTCGTCCGTCAATGGAGTTGCCTGATAATTTCTTTTAAATAAATTATCTTTTCAATATCTGTGATTCCTGCTATCATAGGGAACGAACTTGAAGATGAAGGAAAGTAGGTATCATCAGTTCGCCCCAGAGAGAAGACGGTTGGTGAAAGTCTTTGCGGATGATGCTGCTGAAGCTGCTTCGGAGAGCGCCCAATCCGCGCCGTATGCCGGCGTTAACGGCTGAATTAAGTGCGTGTCAGAAATGACGCGAAACAGGATGGTACCGCGTGAAAACGTTCCTGCATTGATGTGCAGGTTTTTTTATTGAAGGAGGAAATCACATGACCGCAAACAAACAGCTTTCCGGAAATCAGGTACGGCAGATGTTCCTTGATTTCTTTGCCTCGAAGGGATCGATGATCGAACCGGGCGCAAGCCTGATTCCGCACAATGATCCGACACTCTTATGGATCAATGCCGGTGTCTCCGCATTGAAGAAGTACTTTGACGGTACGGAAAAGCCCAAGTGCAACCGTATCTGCAATGCGCAGAAATCGATCCGCACCAACGATATTGAAAATGTCGGAAAGACCGCCCGTCATCATACATTCTTTGAGATGCTCGGCAACTTCTCGATCGGCGACTATTTCAAGCAGGAGGCGATTCCCTGGGCATGGGAGTTCCTGACCAGCCCGGAATGGGTCGGCTTTGATCCGGAACGCATGTATGTCACCGTTTATCCGGATGATGAGGAAGCCTACAATCTCTGGGTAAAGGTCGGTATGAATCCTTCCCATATCCGCAAGACGGAAGACAACTTCTGGGAGATCGGAAGAGGACCGGGCGGACCGGACACCGAGCTCTATTATGACCGCGGTCCTGCATTTGATCCGAAGGGACTCGGGGAAAAGCTGTTCTTTGAGGATATTGAAAACGACCGTTATATCGAAGTCTGGAATATTGTATTCTCGCAGTATGACTGCCGTCCGGGCGAACTGCCTCGTTCGGAATACAAGGAACTTCCGCACAAGAATATCGATACCGGCATGGGTCTTGAACGTCTTGTTGCTCTGATTCAGGAAGGTGAGACGAACTTTGACACCGATCTCTTCCTGCCGGTCATTCATGCGACGGAAACATTCGCAAAACATTCCTATTCCGAACCGGAATACAAGATGGCATACCGTGTCATCGCAGACCATATCCGTACGGTAACATTTGCGATCGCAGACGGCGCGATGTTCTCCAATGAAGGCCGCGGCTATGTTCTCCGCCGTGTTCTCCGCCGCGCAGTGCGCTACGGCATCAAGCTCGGCATCGACGGCGCATTCATGTACAGACTCGTCAAGGTCGTTGCGGACAACATGGAAGATTATTATCCGTATCTTCAGGGCAAGGTGGATCTCATTTCCCGCCTGGTAAAGCAGGAGGAAGAAAGCTTCCACCGCACGCTTGCCAACGGCGAAGCGCTTCTGAACGAACAGCTCAAAGCTCATGAAGCGGAAAAGAAGCTGCCGGGTGAAGTGGTGTTCCGCCTCTACGATACCTACGGATTCCCGAAGGAACTGACCGCAGAGATTGCGGAAGATGCCGGCTATACCGTCGACATGGAAGGCTTTGACCGTGAAATGGCTGCTCAGGTCAAGCGGGCAAAGGATGCCAGAGGAAACGAACAGTCCATGCACGGACAGTCTGCCGACCTGATGGACTTCGAGGAACCGTCCGAGTTCACCGGCTATACCGACCGCACATCGACAGGAACCGTCATCGGACTCTTCAAGGACGGCGTGAAGGTTGATGAGATCAGCGACAGCGGTGACGTCATTCTGACAAAGACATGCTTCTATGCAGAATCGGGCGGACAGTGCGCCGATACCGGTACGCTGACCGGAAACGGATTCAAAGCGGCTGTCACTGATGTACGCAAGGCGCCGCACCAGCAGCCCCTGCATCACATTGAAGTAAAAGAAGGTGTCCTGCATGTCGGAGACGAGCTGACCGGCGAATATGATTTTGAAAAGCGTCAGCGCACACGTGCAAATCACAGTTCCCTGCATCTTCTGCAGAGCGCGCTCCGCAAAGTGCTCGGCGATCATGTTGCCCAGGCCGGTTCCTATAACTGCCCGGAATACGGACGTTTCGACTTCAACCATTATGAAAAGGTCAGCGATGCCCAGCTCAGGGAAATCGAACATCTTGTCAATCAGATGATTCAGGCCGATGTGGAAGTGACAACGGAAGTACTTCCGGTTGAAGAAGCAAAGAAGACCGGCGCGATCGCACTCTTTGATGAAAAGTACGGCGACAGCGTACGGGTCGTATCCATGGGAGATTTCTCCAAGGAATTCTGCGGCGGAACGCATGTATCAAATACCGGCAACCTCGGCGTCTTCAAGATCGTCAGTGAAGAATCCATCGGATCCGGTGTCCGCAGAATCACCAGCATCACCAAAATGGATGCCTATGAGACCTTCCGCCAGGAAGAAGATTATCTCAATGAAACCGCTGCTCTCCTCAAGATGAAGAACTTCCAGGGACTGCAGGAACGCATCCGCACACTGCTGGAGGAAAACGTATCGCTCCGCAGAGAAGTTGCGGATTCCAAGCAGAAGGCACTTGCGGCCAATGCCTCCGAAAAACTCAGCAGGGCAGAAAGCATCAACGGACTCTCCGTCCTCATTCTGGAAGAGAACGGTATGGATACCGGCGCCATGAAAGGGTATGCCGAACAGCTTCGCAACAAGCTCACGGACGGCCTTGTCTTTGTATCGAATGTCAATGACGGCAAAGTGACATTTGTCTGTGCCGCTTCCAAGGGTGCGATTGCGAAGGGTCTGAAAGCCGGTGACCTTGTCAAGGCAGCCGCTGTTGTATGCGGCGGAAACGGCGGCGGACGTCCGGATATGGCACAGGCCGGCGGAAAAGATGTGGAGGCAGTTTCCAGAGCACTCTCTGAAGTCCGCGCCAAAGTACAGAACGCCTGATTTCGTTCTTTCGTTTCGGTGTACAATTACGTCGGATTAAACTAAAATAAATGTTAAGCAATTGGAGGTGTCCCATGAACAATGTTGATATTTCACCAACGGTAAGTTTTGATGCGAATCAGATTCGTCGAGAAAACATCCGGCAGGTTCTGATGCTTGTGCGGGATGCGCTTCAGGAACGCGGATACAACGCCATCAATCAGATGGCGGGGTACCTGATCTCCAATGATCCCGCGTACATTTCATCGCATAAGAATGCACGTTCCATCGTACAGTCGGTTGAACGGCATGAAATCATTGAAGAACTGGTACGTTTCTATTTGGAAGAAAACTGCAGCGAATGATTTATCTCGGTCTTGACCTTGGCAGCGTCACCTGCGGCGTATCGCGGAGCGACTCGGGGATTATTGCGAGTCCGCTTACGACACTGCGTTTTAAACCGGACGATTACGACCGGGCGCTTGACATGCTGCTGGAGCTGATTCAGAAGGAACATCCCGACATGATCGTTCTTGGGTGGCCGCTGCTTGAAAACGGAGACCGCGGTGAACGCGCGCTGATCTGCGAGGAGTTCGGGCAGGTGCTGCAGGAGGAGTCCGGCATCCCGGTTGTCCTGCAGGATGAGCGGAATACCACAAAAGATTCCGAGGCGATTCTGATCGAAGCGGATGTATCGAGGAAAAAACGAAAAAAGGTAATCGACCGGATGGCTGCCGTACGGATTCTTCAGTATTATCTTGATGCACAAAAACAGAAAGGCGCGTAAACGCCTTTCTTATGTTTAAAGGAGATTACAGTTCATGATTGACAACCGCATTACACTTTCCGATGAAAACGGAAAGGAAGTCGAAATGGAGATCCTTCTTACATTTGATGATGAAGAGAAGGGTATCCACTATGTTCTGATCCACAGCAGCGATCCGGATGATGATACGGTGCTTCCGTACCGGTATGATGAAGACGGAAATCTCGAACCGGTCGATGACCCGGAAGGGTTTGAAATGTGTGAAGAAGTACTCGGTGCTTACCTCGGAGAAATGAATAATGGCTAAAAAACGGAAAACCAGGCGGAAACTGCGCGTCGGCAGACTTCTGTTGCTGCTGATCATTCCGATTCTTCTTGTCGCCGGTTTCCTGTTTCTGAGTTATAAAAATTCTCTGAAACCTGTCCAGAAGGAAAGTGAAACCGTTTCGTTTGTTGTCGAACCGGGATCTTCCGCAAAGACGGTGGCTTCCCAGCTTAAGGAAGCCGGCATCATCCGCAATGCGGATTATGCCTACTATTTTATCCGCTCCAGAAAACTGACCGATGTCAAAACCGGAACATATACCCTGGATAAGAGCTGGGATGTCGAGAAGATCTTCACCGTTCTGAACAATCCGAATGCCGGCGAGGTCGACACGGTCAGCGTTACGATTATTGAAGGAGACTGGGCGAAACATGTCGCTCAGAAAATCTCCGAGGCAACAAATGTCACCTATGAGGAACTGATGACGCTCTGGAACGATGAGGAATATATCCGTTCCCTTATGGAGCGCTATCCGTTCATCACGGAAGACGTGTTCAATCCCGATATCCGTATCCGGCTGGAGGGTTTCCTTGCGCCGAATACGTATCTCTTCTATCCGGAAACGGATGCGAGAACCGTGACGGAAAAGATTCTTGATCAGCAGCTTCAGGTATATAATCGCTTTGCGGATCAGATTGCCGCCAGCAAATACAATGTGCATGAGCTGTATACACTCGCGTCCATCGTTCAGTATGAGTCCGGAAAGACCGATGACATGAAGCTCATTGCCGGTGTTTTCTACAACCGTCTGGATATCAATATGGCGCTCCAGTCTTCCGTTACCGTCTGCTATGCGATGGATGAAGACAACGGTGAAAACTGGCTTGCCTGTGAGGCAAATGCGGATTTTGAAAGTCCGTACAACACCTATAAATATCCGGGCCTTCCGCCGGGACCGATTGTAAATGCCGGCGAAGATGCGATCGAAGCCGTTCTGAACCCGACGGAGAGTGATTACTACTACTTCATGGCGGATGTCGATACCGGCGTGGTTTATTATGCAAAGACGCTGGACGAGCATAACGCCAATGTTGCGGCGCATACAAATTATCACTGATGAAACGAAGTACCTGTGTTTATCTGATCAAAGACGGTTCCTGGCTGATGCTGCTGCGGAATAAAAAGCAGAACGACATCAACGAGGGGAAGTGGATCGGAGTCGGCGGAAAGAACGAGCATCAGGAAACATTTGAGACATGTGCCGTGCGGGAAGTTGCGGAAGAAACCGGATGCACGGTTCATAAACTGGAATTTATGGGAATTGTCGACTTTCGCTACAGTTCCATGGAACCGGAACAGATTGCGGTATATACCTGTCATTCATTCAGCGGAATGCCCGGTGAATGCCGGGAGGGCACGCTTGCATGGATTCCCGAACAGGATATTCTGAGTCTCTCCCTCTGGGAGGGAGACCGGGTATTTCTGACCCGGATCCTGCAGGGGCAGGGCATCCCGTTTGCGATTACACTGGAATACGATGCGGAAGGAAATCTTACGAACGTTACGGAAGGAGAACTGAAGCGTTATGAATAAACCGATTCTGATCGGCATTGCCGGCGGCTCAGCGTCCGGCAAAACAAGTATTGCCCTTAAGATCAGGGATACGTTTTCTGATACGAAATCCGTTCTGATCCTGCGGCAGGATGATTATTATAAGGATCAGTCAGGCCTCACCATGGAGGAACGTGTCAAAACGAACTATGACCATCCGTTTGCTTTTGACAATGATCTGCTTATCAGTCATCTGAAAAGCCTGCTCGCCGGCGTGGCGGTAGACAAACCGACTTATGATTTTGTGGTTCACAACCGTTCCAGCATTACGGAACATCTGGAACCGGCGGATGTCATTCTTCTGGAAGGACTGTTTGTTCTGGAAGATGAAAAACTGCGGGAACTGGAAAACATCAAGGTATTTGTCGATACCGAAGCTGATATACGCTTTATCCGGCGGCTGGTGCGCGATGTCAAGGAACGCGGCAGGGAACTGGACAATATCGTTGATCAGTATGTAAATACGGTGCGCGTCATGCACAACATGTTCATAGAGCCGTCCAAGCGGTACGCAGACATCATCATTCCCGAAGGCGGTTCGAACGAAGTCGCGATCGATCTGCTTACGACTAAAATTTCAAGCATCATTCATACGGAAGTGCAGGGCTGAACACAGAAAACAGGCGTAATTATGCTGTTTCGGTTATGGCATCGTCTGCGGACTTGCGATATAATAGTTCCGGCAAATCGTCAGTAAGGAGAAACAACGTGGAAAATAAGGTTTATTTGACAGAAGACGGCTTAAAGAAGCTGCAGAACGAATATCATGATCTTGTTCACGTACAGCGTGAAGAAGTTAAGGCGGAACTGAAGGAAGCACGTTCCCTCGGTGACCTTTCGGAAAACGCCGACTATGATGCGGCGCGTGAAAAGCAGGCTCAAGTCGAGCACCGCATTGCAGAGCTTGAAGAAATGCTCAAGCATTATGAAATCATCGATACCAAGAGCGGCTCGAAAGTAGTTCAGATCGGTTCCACCGTCAAACTGCAGTTCCAGGATACCAAGGAAGAGGCAGAGTACCGCATCGTCGGTAAGACGGAAGCGGATCCGCTGTCCGGACTGATTTCCAACGAAACACCGCTTGCCAAGGCAATTCTTGAGAAGAAGCCCGGGCAGACAGTGGAAGTTCATGTCAAGAATCCGTACAAGGTTCTTATAATTTCCATCAGCTGAGCAGGGGATTTCAGACATTGTTTTGTAAAAGATAAGCAGGAGGTTCTCCATGAAACAACTGCTTATTTTTTTAATGCTTGTATTTTTTGCATTCGGTATCGACAAGCGGGTTCTGAAAGAAGATGACTTCAATCATGATCCGATCGTGATCAATGTGGGCGGAGAGGTTCAGAATCCCGGTCCTGTGACAGCTGACCCGTATACAACGGTCGGTGACATTCTCAGACAGACGGATCTTACCGAAGATGCAGATCTCAGCTCACTGAATCCGGATACGGTCCTGAATGATCATGATGTGCTGAATATCCCGCGCAGAAAGGAACCGGAAGAACAGAAACGCATTTCGATCAACAGTGCGGACGCCGACGGACTGACACAGCTTACCGGAATCGGTCCTGCAATTGCCGAACGGATCGTGGCATACCGGAATGAACACGGTCTGTTTCAGCGCACTGAGGATCTCATGAATGTGCCGGGAATCGGACCCGGAAAGTATGATGCGATCAGCAGTCAGATCTGCCTTTAACAGTCTTGCGGAAAACAGCCTGATTCTGGTTCCTCTGGCTGCGCTTCTGCTGTATATCTCCTCGTATCATCTTACGGCATGGCTTCTCTGCATCGGGTTTTACGGTTTCTGCGTACGGGACGGAAGTGTCATTCCAGCAGCCCTTGTACTGCTCTGTTTTCTGATTCCCTGTTCCGAAACGGATCCGAAGATGCGTCAGGGCAGGGTTGTCGAGGTTCACGCAAATTATGCGGTCGTGACTGCAAGCGGTTCTTCAATGCTTGTATATACGAAGGCGCTTCCGCTTTACGACTCCGTCATTGCGTTTGACGGAATACCGGAACGCATGCAGGACGGAAAGGGATTTTACCGTTTTCCGTTTGCGCGCTCATGCGCCCTGAAAGGAATCACATATTCCGTATCGCCTGACAGCATTCAGGAACTGCGTCCGGGAAGATCGCTCCGAAGCCTGCTGATGAAGCGGGCAGCTTCCTTTGAACCGGAAGTCAGGGATTATCTTCTGGAAGTTCTGTTTCGCATTTCATCGGCTGACGATCTCTTCCGGGGCCTGTTCAGGGACCGCGGATTTTCGCTTGCCGGCGTAACAGCATGCATTGACCGTCTTCTGCAGTACTGCTGTTATGAACGAAAGCGGCGGGGCTGCCGGATTGTGGTAACCTGTGCGCTTGCGCTGCTGTTTCATTTTCCGTATGTGCTGCTTGTACGGCTGATCCGGTACGGACTGGAGCTGTGCGGAATGCAGGGGAAGGCAAAAAGCGGCTTTGCATTTCTGATCAGTCTGCGGCTGTGTCCGTTCGCGGTGTTCAGTGCATCCTTTCTGTTTCCGCTTGTGTTTGCCTTTTCCGCCGCAGGAAAACAAAGTATGGAACAGCGGCTCTTTTTCAGCATGCATGCTTCATCCGTGCTGTTTCATTCGGTCAATCCGGCTGAGATTCTTCTGTTCCGCTGGATTCTTCCGCTCAGCGGATTCTGCTGGATCTGTGCGTTCCTTCAGGCGGTAACCGGGATTCCGCTTCACGGAATGGTTCTGTTCATCGACCGGATCCATGCATGGACAGATTTCTTTACCGTTCCTGGAACGATGCTGGGAGCCGGACTGCCGTTCTATCTTCTGAGTCAGCTGTCCCTGAAAAAAGGAACGCGGAACACACTGCGGCTCCGCCTTGCGCTGTTTCTGCTGTTTCAGTATTTCGGGATGTTTCATCCGTTTATGGAACTCACATTCATTAATGTCGGACAGGGGGATTCCATGCTTGTAAGAAGTCCGATGCGCACGGGAGATATTCTGATCGATACCGGAAAGCCGTCCCAGAAAAACAACGTGATTTCCTTTCTTGAGGCAAAGGGAATCCGCAGGCTTCATACTCTGATCATCACCCATGCGGACAATGATCATTCCGGCAATCAGGAGGCAGTCACTGATACCTTTCATCCTTCCGAAATCATTACGGAACACATACCGGTTTCGGAAACCGGAATGATCCGCATTCTGGATCTCAATGATATTGAAAGTGAAGATGAAAACGAGAGTTCCGTTGTTTCCGCATTTGCGCTGAACGGACTGGATATTCTTCTTATGGGAGACAGTTCTGCCGATACCGAAGAACGGATTCTGCATCGTTTTCACGGCATCCATGCAGATATTCTGAAGCTGTCGCATCATGGCAGCAAGACAGGCTCTTCCGAACGTTTTCTGAACGCGGTGCGTCCGAAACTTGCGGTCATCTCCAGCGGCGCCTACCGCATCTATCATCACCCCAGTCCGGAAGTCATAACACGCCTTTCTGACAGGCGGATTCCCTACCTTGACACCAAGGAGGAAGGGGACATCACGATCCTGTGCCTGCCCGGTCTGAATCTGCTTTTAACAGCGTCTGGAAAGATTGCTATAATACGTTTGTGATTATTTTACTGGAAGGAAAAGAAAGTTATCAGCTCAATGCCAGAAAGCAGAAACTGATTCGGGAATCCGGTGCGGAAGGCGAGAATATCGTCAGTCTTGACGGCAGTTCCCGGACCGCTTTTTCCATGGAATCTGCCCTGAATCTCTGTTCTACGATTTCGCTGTTCGGAGATCGGCGCGCGGTTCTGATCACCAATCCGTACTTTCTGAAATCCGGCGGATCCGCTGCCTCCGGTACCAAAAAAACATCAAAAAAGAACAAGGGCGGCACGCCTTCCGAACTGCTTGAAATCTACTGTTCCGCGCCCAATCCGGATACGGATCTCATCTTTGTATGCGACGGGTTTCTCTGCGACAAACGGACAAAGGAATATAAAGTGCTGTCTGCCTACGCCGGAAAGACGGTAAGGATCATTACATTTTCCAATCCGAGTCCGTGGGAACTGGAAAAACTGATTGACCGTGAACTGGCAATGCGGAATTACCGGCTCACGCCTGACGCAAAGTCCGAGCTGAAACTCCGGATTGCGGACAGCGCGACGGAATTCTATAAAACCCTCGATAAAATGGAACTTTACGGCGGACATGACTTTGACCGGAATGCCATTGCCGGTCTGGTCAGTTTCAATGCGGAGGTTAACGTCTGGAAGCTTTCGGACTCCTTTATCCGCGGCGATGCCGCAAAAACCATGGAGTCATTCTTTGAACTTCGCGAACATGCCTCCATGGATGTATACGGAATTCTGCCTACATTGAGCTACCGTCTGAAACGTCTTTACTGTGTGAAGTCCTGCTCGGAAGCGGGTCTTCCGTTCAGTGAAATCCGTGCCAGAACCGGGCAGGGGTATCCGGAAAAAGATCTGGAAAGCTGTGCCGGTCATTCCGCACGGTGGTTTCTGCGGCGGCTTGCGGACCTTGCGGATCTTGATCAGGGAATGAAAACCGGAAAGATCGACGGTATGACCGGTCTTGAACTGTTTCTTCTGAGGAATCTTCCCCATGCATGATGAAAAGCGGGTATTTCATACACTGGAGCCCCTGTTTGACGAGTCGTCGCGGGTTCTGATTCTCGGTTCGTTTCCCTCGGTTGTATCGAGGCAGAAAGCGTTTTATTACGCCAATCCGACAAACCGTTTCTGGCCGGTGATGGAGGCTTTGTTTCAGGAAACCATCACAGACCGGCGCGAATTCTGTCTGCGGAGACACATTGCGCTCTGGGATGTCATCGCAAGCTGCACGATCCGCGGATCATCCGACAGTTCCATCCGCGATGTGATCCCGAATGATATCGAATGGCTGATTCAGAATTCTTCGGTGCATGCGGTATTCACAACCGGCGCAAAAGCTGCCGCGCTGTACAGAAAATACATCACCGCATCTCTGAATGCCTGCGCTCTGCCGTCAACGTCAGCCGCCAATGCACAGATGCGGCTTGATGATCTTGTAAAGGAGTATGACTGTGTCAGAAAAGCACTCGAAGCGAAAAATTGAACTTCTTGCGCCGGCCGGTAATCCGGAAGCGCTGATTGCGGCTGTCCAGGGAGGATGCGATGCCGTGTATCTCGGTATCCGCAATTTCAGTGCGCGCGCATTTGCGGGCAATTTTGATCATGAAGAATTTATTGAGGCCGTCACGTACTGCCATGTCCGCGGTGTACGTGTCTACGTAACGATGAATACGCTTCTTTTTGAAGAGGAAATCGACCGTGCCATGGAGGAAGTGGCATTTCTTTATGAACATGATGCCGATGCACTCCTGATACAGGACTTCGGACTGTTTCACCGGGTGCGTACGGAATACCCGGATTTTGAGGTTCACTGCAGCACGCAGATGCACATTCACAATCCGGAAGGATGCCTCGCGATGAAGGAAGCGGGAGCTGCCCGGGCAGTTCTTGCGCGGGAAACTCCCATCGAAGTAATCCGGAAATGCGCCGAAACCGGGATCGAGATCGAAGTGTTTGCCTACGGAGCACTGTGTGTCGCATACAGCGGACAGTGCCTGATGAGCGCATCGGTGAAAAACCGCTCAGGCAACCGCGGCGTATGCGCGCAGATGTGCCGCCTGCGGTTTTATGAAAACGACGGAGAGGCACGATGCCCGTCTCCGGAAGGGGAATATGCACTGGCGATGAAGGATCTGAATCTGATCAATGACATTCCGGCTCTGATCGATGCCGGTGCTGCCAGTCTGAAAATAGAAGGACGCATGAAACGACGGGAATATGTTTACCTTGTCACGAAGACATTCCGTGAGGCGATTGATGCATATTACCGCGGGGAAACCTATCATGTCACCGAACAGCGAGAAAAGGAGCTTGAGCTCCTCTTTAACCGCGGCTTCACCCGCGGCCATGCGTTCCACGATACGCAGAAGCAGCGGATGACCCGGTTCCGTCCGAATCATATGGGCGTAAAAATCGGAACGGTCGTTTCCTTTTCACACAATAAAGTAACTGTCGATCTGAGCGACCGTCTGTACCAGCATGACGGACTGCGCATTCTGAACAGTCCGGCAGATACCGGTCTTACTGCAGTCCGGATTGAAAAGAAGGGAAAACTGGTAAATGAAGCGTTTCCCGGTGACCGCGTCATTCTGGACTGTGCATCGAAACCGCATCCGAAGAAGGGACAGATCCTCCTGAAGACGACGGATACGCATCTGCATGACGCAATCGACAGACGCATTGAAGAATGTGCCCGCACGGTTCCCGTGACTGTATTCTGTTCCGCAGCTGCCGGCAGCCCGGTGCATCTGAGAGCGGAAGATGAAGACGGGCATTCGGTTTCCGTCACCGGCAGCCAGCCGCTGGAAGCCGCCAGAAATGCGCCGCTGTCTGAGGAGCGGATCCGGCAGATTCTGTGCAGAACCGGTGATGAACCGTATGCGCCGGAGATTGTGATCGAACATCTGGATGACGTATTCATGCCTGTTTCCGCCCTGAATGAAGTGCGCAGGGAACTTTATGCCGCATTGTCCGCTGTGCGCGCACAGCTTCATATGCGTTCCGGGCATGTTCCGTATCATATGGAAGTACCCCGTACCGCATGCACATTCCCGCCGGTTCTGATCGATGAATCATTCCGTGAAAAAAACTCCGAAGATTTCATGAAATTGCCGGTTATTTCAGAAAACGGATGTGATAAGATTTTACACGACAGAGTGATACTGAGTGAACCGGGGAATCTTCAGCTCAGAGCGGAACATGCAATTGCGGGAATGACACTGAACGTTACAAACTCCTACGCTGTCGCATGGCTTCTCTCAAGACCGGGAGTGGAAGGGGTTATCCTTTCTTCCGAGCTTCGGACACCGCAGATTCAGTCACTGACCGACGCGTTTATCCGGCGGTACGGATTTGAGCCGATGCTGTATCAGCCTGTATACGGACGGCGGACGCTGATGTGGATCAAGGATTACCACGTCGCGCATCCGTATCTCGAAGATCTGCAGAAGCGCTGTTATCCGGTTGCGGACAGAGGGGAAGTAACCGAGATCCTGGAACCGGAGCCGTATGTCAGTGAAAACAGTCTGTGCCGCGGAAGCTATATCATTCTGACAACAGAGGATAGAAATCAATCTGAAGCAATAAAGGAGGAAGCTTATGAAGAAATTTCTGGAAGAGTTCAAGGCATTCGCGCTTAAGGGTAACGTAATGGATATGTCCATCGGTGTTATCATCGGTTCCGCATTCGGAAACATCGTTTCATCCCTCACGGACAACTTTATCAACCCGCTGATTCAGGTATGCACAGGCGGCATGGGCGAGGACGGCGTCACCATCGGCGGCTCCTTCAAAATTGCCGGCGTCAGCTTTAACTACGGTGCATTCCTGTCTGCAGTTATCAACTTCATCATCATGGCTTTCATTCTCTTCTGCCTGCTTAAGGCCATCAACAAGGCAATGAGCATCGGCAAGAAAGCAGAAAAAGCAAAACCGGCGGAAGATCCTGCGGATGTCAAGCTTCTTAAGGAGCTTGTCGCGATCGTAAAAGAGCAGAATCCGGAAGCCGCAAAAGCAGCGGAAGAAAAGCTCGCAGCGAAGTAATCTCCATATCACTGGAAGATGCAGAAAACGTCCTGTTTACGGGACGTTTTTTTCTTGGGGAGACAGTTCATAAGCCAATCCCTTTTTGTTATAATAGGTACGGTTTTTAAGGAGAATGAAATGTTTTTAAAACGGATCGAAATGCAGGGATTCAAATCTTTTGCCGACAAAACCGTTATTTCTTTTGAGCATCCGATCACCGGTGTCGTAGGACCCAACGGATGCGGAAAATCCAATATTACTGATGCAGTGAGATGGGTACTCGGAGAACAGAGCAGCCGCCAGATGCGCGGTGAGAAGATGAGCGACGTCATCTTTTCCGGTTCTGCCGACCGGCGCGCCCTCAATATGGCGGAAGTCACGCTCGTGTTTGACAATTCAAACCACATTCTGAATTCCGACAAGGAGGAACTGGAAGTTACACGGCGTCTGTTCCGTGATACCGGTGATGCGGAGTATCTTATCAACCGCAATAATGTTCGTCTGAAGGATGTCATTGACCTGTTTCTTGACACCGGTCTCGGAAAATCGAGCCTCAGTATTATTTCACAGGGTAACGTTATTACATTTGCGGAATCCAAACCGCTTGACCGTCGGGGAATCTTTGAAGAGGCAGCAGGAGTTGCCAAATACAAGAAACGTAAAATGGAAAGTCTTTCCCGGCTTGCCCGCACCAAGGACAATCTGGACCGTTCGGGTGATATTCTCATCGAACTGGAAAAACAGGTCAGTCCTCTGAAACGGCAGGCGCGAAAGGCGGAAATCTACCGGGAAAAGAAGCAGCGTCTCGAAGAAATCGAAATCGCTGTTCTCGTGCAGGAAGTCGAGGAGCTCAACGCGTCCATCGAGGACACCAAGAAGACGCTCTTTGATATTGAGACAAAGAAGCAGATCTATTCCACCGATCTTCAGATCGGGGAAACGAAGATTGCCGAACAGAAACGGGCAGCTTCACAGTTGGAATCGGAAATTTCCGCTCTGCAGGAAGATCTGATGCGCACGGTTGATGATATTACCAGTCTCGAACAGCGCCGTACCGAAATGGATGAGCGCCGCAAATATATTATCGAAACCGGTAACCGCGAAGAGAAGGCAAGAGAAACCAGAGAACTTCTCGAAGCCGCAAAAGTGGAATATGATGACCGCAAAAACCGTCTGGATACACTGAATAACGAAATTCAGCTCGACAGTGAGCGGCTTCGTCAGATTGCCCAGCGCGTCTTTGATCTGTCCAGCGAATACGAGCAGGCGCAGGGAGTTCTCCGCAGTCTGCAGAATCAGCAGATCTATCTTGAGAATGTGCTGAAGGATCCTTTCAGCAGCAACCGCTCTGCCGGTACCCGCGCCATTATGGAAAACCGCAATGCGCTGCCGGGAATTCTCGGCGTCATCGGCCAGGAGATCCATGCGGAAAAAGGTTATGAACAGGCAGTATCGGAAGCCCTCGGCGGAGCGATGTACAACATTGTGACATCCAATGAAGAGAGCGCCCGGAATGCGATCCGCTTTCTGAAGAAGAATCAGAGCGGACGCGCCACATTTCTTCCGCTGAACGTATGTCAGCGCCGCACGCTTTCCCAGGAAGCGGCGGTCATCTGCTCGAACACCAAGGGGTATCTCGGTACCGCATCTGAGTTTGTCACATGCGATGATACCTTTATTCCTGTCGTTGAATATCTTCTCAACAATGTGCTTGTTGTGGATTCGATGGAGGCCGGCAATGAACTGTCAGCCCTGACGCAGCGCCGCTATAACATCGTTACGACCGACGGTGAAGTGATTCACCGCGGCGGTTCGATGACCGGCGGAAAGCTGAAGCGCAATACAACTCCGATCACCGCCGCACGGGAAGCAGAAGATGTGCGGCTTGCGATTGATGCGCAGTCCGCAAGGGTCGAGCTTGCACGCAGGGAAAGTGAAAAGGCAGCGTCGGAGCGTGATGAAATCACCCGCCGTCTCCAGCAGAACCGGATCAGTGCCGCCAGCCTGGAACCGGTCGTTGACGCAAAACTTGCCAAATACGAGAAACTGAAGAATGACCTCGTACTGCTTGCGCCGGATGAACTTTCCGAAGCGCTTGATACGAAGGAAATTGACGATACCGTCATCCGGCTCAACCGTGCGTATTCCGACCGTGACCGGATTACATCCGATATCAAGGCAAAGCGGGAACAGCGTCTGATCATTATCAGCGAGACCGACCGAAAGGAACAGCAGATCCGTCAGCTGCGCAAGGATCAGGAACGTGCAGTCGCCGCAATCAATGCGATCAAGATCGATCAGGGACGGCTCGAAACGAAGATTGAGAACAATCTTCAGCGTCTTGCGTCCGAATATCAGCTGACGTTCGAATTTGCCAAGACGAAAGTTACGGATACCGTTGTCGAAAATGCCCGTGAGGAAGTTCTCCAGCTGCGCTCCGAGATTGAACGTCTCGGCAACGTAAACATGGAGGCCCCGGAACAGTACGAAGAAGTGAACGAGCGGTATGAATTCCTCAAGAAGCAGATCGAGGAGCTCACTGCCAGCCGTGACAAGATCCTTGCGGCGATCGAAGACATGGACCGCGTCATGGTGACCCAGTTCAAGACGATGTTCGATCAGATCAACCATGAATTCAACGATATTTTCCGCAGTCTGTACGGCGGCGGAAAAGCCCGTCTGATTCTGGAGGATCCGACCGATATTCTCAATACCGGAATTGACATCGATGCGCAGCCTCCGGGAAAGGCAGTTCAGAACAACATGCTGTTTTCCGGCGGTGAGAAATCACTGATCGCGCTCTGCGTGCTCTTTGCCATTCTGAAAGTCAAGCCGGTACCGCTCGTCATTCTCGATGAGGTTGAGGCAGCGCTGGACCAGGGAAATGTCGAACGGTTTGCGCAGTATCTCCACAACTACACCGACCGCACCCAGTTCCTGGTTGTCACGCATCGTCCCGGAACAATGGAGAATGCCGATGTGCTCTATGGTGTCACCATGCAGAAACAGGGCGTATCGCAGATGCTGAAAGTAGAGCTGCGTGATGCGATCGGTATGGCTGACGGAGGAGAAGAACAGGGAGGTCAGGCATGAGTTTTCTTGACAAGCTGAAAGAAACATTCTCCCGCAAGGATGACCGGGCAATTTATCTTTCCGGATTCAAAAAATCCAAGGACAGTCTCGGCGGCGCACTGAATGAAATGAAGCTTAAGTACAAGGGCGTCAATGACGAATTCCTTGAACAGCTTACAATCGTTCTGCTTGAAGCGGATGTCGGCATTGAACTGGCGGACATGATCTGTGAAAAGCTTCGTGAGACCAGTAATCTGTATGTCAATGTGACATTCAAGTGGGCAATGAACTTCCTGATTCAGACCATGCAGGAAATCTATCAGGAAACACCGGACAAACCGATCGTATACAATGAAAACGGTCCGACCGTGATCTTCTTGGAGGGGGTCAACGGATCGGGTAAAACGACCACCTGCGCCAAGCTTGCGGCAATGTATCAGAAGCAGGGGAAGACCGTTGCCTTTGCGGCAGCGGATACCTTCCGTGCAGGCGCAATTGACCAGCTTGCGGAGTGGGGCGAACGCCTGAATGTTCCGGTGATCAAAGGCCGTGAAAACGGTGATCCGAGCGCTGTCATTGTGGATGCATGCAGATATGCAAAAGAACATCAGATTGATATTCTGCTCTGTGATACGGCAGGGCGTCTGCAGAACAAGCAGGGGCTGATGAATGAGCTTTCCAAGATGAACCGTGTTGCGGCCCGTGAGATTGAAGGTGCGCCGCATAATACCTGGCTTGTCCTGGATGCGACGACCGGACAGAACGGTCTTTCGCAGGCGGAAATCTTTGATCAGGCAACCGATCTCAGCGGAATCATTCTGACCAAGATGGACGGTACCGCAAAAGGCGGCATCATCATTTCCATCAAGCACCGTCTCCATCTGCCGGTATATTTTATCGGTCTCGGAGAACAGCCGGAGGATCTTCGTCCGTTTGACCTGGATGCCTATCTCTACAGTATTTCCGAGGATCTTCAGGACCATGTCGGATAAGATTCGGGTAAACGAGCTTCTTGATTATTACGGCGGCCTGCTTACACCACGGCAGCAGAAAATCTGCCGGTATTACTACAGAGAAGATCTTTCTCTGACGGAAATCGCAGAACTTGAATCGATTTCGAAAGCGGCGGTATCCGATACCGTCCGCAAATGCAGAACGGAACTCGAGCATTATGAGTCCGTACTTAAATGCGTTCATGCGCATTCGCTTCGCAGTGCGGTATACGGCCGTATGAAGCAGGATGCCGCTTGTGCGGAATATCTAAACGAATTGCTTGAAACAGAATTAATCGGAGGAGACTATGAGTAAAGTAATTTCAGTAAATTCAGGATCATCATCATTAAAATTCCAGCTGTTTGACATGCCGTCTGAAACGGTTCTCACAAGCGGACAGGCAGAACGCATCGGACAGGACATGGGCGTATTCACCATCAAGGTAGACGGCGAGAAACAGGTAAAGAATGTTCCGATTCCGGATCATAAAACTGCTGTAAAGATGCTGCTGGACAGCCTTCTGGAGTATCACATCGTTGAATCGCTCGACGAGATCCAGGGTGCCGGTCACCGTATTGTCCAGGGCGGCTCCTACTTTGATCAGTCCGTTGTGGCGGATGAGCAGGTCGTTGACCGCGTCCGTGAACTTGCGGAGCTTGCGCCGCTTCACAATCCCGCACATCTGGTATGCTACGAGGCTTTCTGCAAGGCGCTCCCGAACATCGGACATGTCTTCGTATTTGATACTGCATTCCATCAGACCATGGGACCGGAAAGCTATCTGTTCCCGGTACCGTATGACTGGTATACACAGTACAAGATCCGCCGTTACGGCGCACACGGAACCAGCCACTGGTATGTAAACCGCAGAGCTGCCGAACTGATGGGCAAGGATGTTGAAACACAGAACATGATTACCTGCCACCTCGGAAACGGTGCTTCCATTACCGCAATCAAAAACGGTAAGGTCATCAACACCTCCATGGGTCTCACACCGCTCGGCGGAATCATGATGGGCACCCGCTGCGGTGATATCGACCCGACCGTTGTCTTCTACATGATGAAGAAACTCGAGTGCACACCGGATGAAATGGATACCTTCCTGAATAAGCGCAGCGGTATGCTGGGTGTTTCCGGAATTTCCAGCGATGCCCGTGACATTCAGGCTGCGGTGGACAAGGGAGAAGAACGTGCGATTCTTACCACCGAGCTTTATACAAACCGTGTTGTAAATGTTGTCGGCGGCTACTACGCAGAACTCGGCCACGTAGACGCAATGGTATTCACTGCCGGTCTCGGTGAGAATGACTCGTTCTGCCGTGAGCGTATTCTCAAAGGCCTTGAGGAAGCAATGGGTCTTTCGATCGACTACGACCTCAATGCACAGATTCACGGCAAGGAGTGCCTGATTTCCAAACCCGACAGCAAGATCAAAGTCTACATCATTCCGACAAACGAAGAACTGGTTATCGCCCGTGATACAGTCCGTCTTCTGGGGCTGTAATCATGTGGTCTTTTGACGGCCTGTTATCCATCATTCAGTCTGCTGAGATCATCACCTTGTTTCGCCACATTCATCCGGACTGCGATGCAGTCGGAAGCCAGTTCGGTCTGAAAAACTGGATCCTTGAAAACTGGCCGGAAAAGAAGGTATACGCACTCGGCAATGAATACTGCAATCAGGGAAACTGCTGGCCGGAAAGTGACTCCTGTTCAAAGGATACGATCCGGAAAAGCGTTGCCATCGTTCTTGACACTGCAAACGAAGAACGCATTGACGATGAGCGCTATGAAGCAGCAGGAATGATCGTCAAGATCGATCATCATCCAAACCGCAGTCCGTACGGAAAAGTACAGTATGTGTTTGAACGCAGTGCGGCGACCTGTGAAATTCTCGCTGAGTTTTTCAAGCAGTGTGAAGCTCAGGAAGTATCCCAGAAAACTGCAGAATATCTTTATCGCGGTCTTCTGACGGATACGCTCGGATTTAAAACCTCCAATACAAGGGAACATACCCTGAGCATTGCCGGCTGGCTGTCGCAGTTCAGTGTCCGAGTGCCGGAGCTGAATCGCGAACTGTTTGAAATCACGATGGATGAATTCCGCTTCGATGCGATGCTGAGAGAAACGGTCGTAACGACGAAAGACGGCCGCATGGCATACCGCATTGTCACGGCAGATGAAATGAAAGACTGGAACCTGACACCGTCAGAAGTCAAAAACTTTATTCCCGCTTACGGAAATGTACGTGAAATCGAGATTTACGCGATCATCTGCGAGATGCCGGAATCTGATCCTGCAGCTTATGAAGGAAGCCTGCGCTCCAAAACCGTGAAAATCAACGATATCGCAGAACGGTTTCGCGGCGGCGGACACCCAAATGCATGCGGTGTGCGAGGCCTTTCCGGAAGCGAAGTAAAGGATCTTCTGAATGCGCTTCATGCGCGGATTACGGAGTAAAAGGATTCACGGAAGTCAAGTATTGAATTGCAGAATGTTCGTGATAAGATAAGTCTCACGTGGAAAAGGAGAAATAAACATGGAAGCAGTAAATAAGAAGGTAATTGCAGAAACTGTTGCTGAAAAGCATAACCTGACAAAGAAAGAATCCGCAGAGATTGTTGACCTTGTCTTCGATACAGTTGCAGATGCACTGAAAGAGGGTGCGAAAGTTGATATTGCAGGTTTTGGCAAGTTTGAAGTCAAGACACGTGCTGCCCGCACCGGCATCAACCCGCAGACAAAGGAGACCATCGAGATTCCTTCGTCCAAGGTTCCGGGATTCAAAGCATCCAAGAGCCTCAAGGACCTTGTCCGCTGAGTAAAGCAGTTATAGAGATCGGTTCACTTCAACGTGAGCCGATTTTTTTTGACTGTGAAGAGATCAATCATAAATTACAATGGAAACATGAAAAGGTTTTCCAACCTGCGGATGCTGGCCACAATCGTCCTTGTGGCGTTCGGCTTATATATTTCTTCGGTGAATACGCTCCTGGCGCTCCTTTGTTTTTTTGCGGCTGTGTGGCTTCTTCCGCTGAAACTCAGCAGATATATTCTGGCCTTCAAAAGCATTGCGGCGATCATATTGTTTATCCTGATTGCGGAAGAACAGGTATACAGCCGTGAAGCCAATACCGGAATCATGACCGTAACCTTCATTGATGTCGGACAGGGAGACAGCACGCTGATCAGGACTCCGGACCGTAAAACCATTCTCATCGATGCGGGTACGGCAGAATCTGCGAATGCTGTCGCCGCGGTGCTGAATGATTATCAGATTCATACCATCGATCATCTGGTGGGTACTCATCCGCATGCGGACCATATCGGAGGAATGCCGGATCTGATTCATAGGTTTGCGGTGAAAGAGTATATTCAGCCTGAAACCGGCAGCTTCAGTCTTGAAGAAAACTATTATGCGGACAAAGTGAATACTGCGCTTCAGAGTGCTCATATACCGGTCATTTCAGCTTCATACGGCTATGTGATTGATTCCGGTGAAAACTGGTCCGCAGAGGTTCTTTCGCCACATGCAGGTGCGTCATTTGAGGATCTGAATGACTATTCGCTGATCATCAGGTTAACATACGGAAAAACATCATTTCTGTTTACCGGAGATGCAGGATATACTGCAGAACTCGAACTGCTGGATGAAGATCTGCAGTGTGATGTCCTGAAAGTAGGGCACCATGGATCGTTCGGAAGTACATGTACTGCTTTTCTGGCAGAAACAGAGCCGGAAATCGGTGTAATTTCCGTAGGAAAGGACAATGAAAACAGTCTTCCGAATGATTATGTCCTGCAGCGATTAACCGAGGAAGGAGTTCGTATTCTGCGTACCGATGAAAACGGCACAATTGTGATACAGTCTGACGGAAGATCCGTAAAAGTAATAGAATAAGTAAAAGTTTGTGATTATTGTCACAAACGCACACTCAAAAAAGGGCAGCAGCAATTCTTAGTAGATTATTCCAGCGGTCTGCCTTATTCAATAATCTTACCTGTATTCTTCCGGCTTTACAGAAACAGACGGGAATATATGGATTCATTTGTTCTCACAGAGCAAAAGCCGTATTTTAAGATATCCAATATTCTGATCCATACCGTCAGCAATCCGACTGGCGGTTTTAGTCTGTAAATCATTGTCCGCAGATTTTCGGGAAACGGACGTCTGTCTGAGAGCATGATTTGAAGTCAGCAAAAGGCAGTTATACGTCTCGATTCGTCTCAGAGCATTATCCGAAATACAATCAACGTATCCAATGCGCAATACAGCATAAAGTAACAGCATTAAGACCAGGACGATCAGATAAACCAGAACCGTAAAATCTTATACAGCAATCAGCAAAAATATAATGCAGCTTAGTGAATTGATCAGATATAAATTGCTGCAGAAAAATCTTCAATGCGGAATTAACGCAGAAACAAATTAATCATAGTAATATTAATGAGAATCAAAAAACAGCCTCCATGTCATTTGTTGAATTGTACTTCGCATAATGTATGTTATGCGATTATTTTAGGCTGATTTCCTGGAGTGATATGTAAGGCTGATGCGCACCTTTGAAATGCTGCCGGAGAATGATTGATCGAGAATAAATATTGCAAAGTGTTTTCGGAAGAATACGGCAATGCATCGACAGGCATATGACTGACAGAATATGCAGTCAGACGCCGTGCATTCTATTCCGGATGGGGCACCTGCCCTAGCATTGAGAGAGGTACCGATTCTGCAGGAGGGACTGAGCCAGATATTTGAGGGTGACCGCAGCCCTGTATAAACTCATCCGGTTGATAGCACATGATCCTGCGTCAAATTCACCATATACTCGTAGCTGCCAGGACTTTGCTGATAGATCCGGTCAGTGCCTTTCATCAAACTCCCCGCCCTTCTTTGCATGAACAAATAGGGCGGTCAGGGTGTTTTAAGAGGATGATGACAGGGGCTTCTCCATGAAATTTAACGTTTTTTACAGTAATTAAGAAATATCAGCAAGCCTTCTTATTAGTCGTGAAGAGCGTTCCGCAATCGAGTATATGGTAAAAACTCTATAAATCCCCTTTTTGTGTCCATTTTCATGGTATCACCCTGCCATTTTAAGCATCCGCAGTTTTCTCTGACACCCCTTGCATACCATCTGTATTTAATCCCCTTCCGCGCCGCGTTCATATAATAGGAAACTGAGAGTGCAGTTACGGTTTTTCGCCTTAACTGCGTCATTATGGCGCGAAACAGAAAGATCAGCTGAGAAGTCTGCGAACGTCGTTACTCGCCGTTATTCGGGGTTATTAGGGCCTTTCAGCGTATGCTGTGGTGTACCAATACTGTTGCCGTTGGAAAACCAACAGTATCTCCCTTTTCCCTCAGTTAATTGCAAATCCAAGCATTTACTGTATCTTTTCGCTGCTGCCCGCAGAAATAAACATCATCCGAGGCATTGTTTTGTATAAAAAAGAAAATCGAAGCACCGGCTTCTGGTACTTCAATCCCCTGTTTCACAAAAATAAATAAATCTGAAACAAATCCGCAATGCCGTCTGCTTCTGACAGCCATCAGCTATAAATCCTCGTCATCATCCAGATTGCCCGGATGAAACCTGGCATATGATTCAAACATCTGCCGGTTCGCAACATGTGTATAGATCTCGGTTGTTTTAATATCGGAATGCCCCAGCATCTCCTGAATTGCGCGCAGATCTGCACCGCCCTGCAGAAGATGAGTGGCGTAACTGTGCCGCAGCTTGTGAGGGGTGATATGTTCCTTAAAGCCAAGCTCAATGCATTTGTCACGGAGGAGCTTTTCCACATACTCCCGGGTCACCTTTCGGCCGAACCGGTTAATGAAAAAGAGCTGCGTATTCTTCTTCAGATATACCGGACGAACAAGATGATAATAGCGTTCGATGACAGGAACCGACCCGGCCGGAATCGGGACAATACGTTCCTTGTTTCCCTTGCCGAGGATACGCACAAAACCGGTCTCAAGATCGACACGGTTTACCGTGATATTGACCGCCTCAGAGACACGCATGCCGCAGGAATAGATCAGTTCCAGCATAGCATGATGAAAGAGCTGTTCCGGATTGGTATCGTCAAATGATGCCATCAGGCGGTTTATCATATCAACGGTCGCAAATACCGGAAGCCGTTTTACACCGCGGTGAACCTCCAGATTAAGAGAGGGATCCTTTTCGTCATAGAGATAGGCAAGGTACTGATGAAATGACCGGATGGAAGCGGCCATTCTGGAAAGACTGGTCCCCTTCTTTTCCATGCTCTGGTCAACCATGAAATCCTCGATGATATCACCGGTGATTTTCTTTGTATCTCTGATGCCTTCATCTTCCAGAAATTCAACATACTGACTGAGATCACTCCTGTATGACGCAACCGTACGGGGACTTTTGCCTTCATTCACGGTAATCTCTGCGGTATATCGTTTCAGGGCGTCCTGAAGCTTCATGATTTCAGTGCCTCACTTGCCCGTACCAGCCGTATTCCGCCAAGTTCTTCATTCAGTTCTTTCAGCACGGATATGGTTTCCTCACGATGCGCAACTGTCTCGTCGAACAGCGACATCTGCGAGGCAAGAGCATTTTCGCCGGCAAAATCACTTACGGAAATACCGAGCAGCCGCACCGGTGTTTCCTCCCAGTTGCTGTTGAACAGTGAGAGCGCCTGAACATAGATATCATCCGCCTTCCAGACCGGATCATTCAGATGAATGCTGCGGTCGATATTGGTGAAATCATGATAGCGGATACGGATGGAAATCAGGAACCCAGCTTTGCCGGATTTATGAAGTCTGGAAGACAGCGTACGGGAAAGACTCCTCAGCATTCCCCGCAGTTCATCATAGTCTGTAATATCTTCCAGGAAGGTCTCAGAGACGCCCATGCTCTTGGCATCCCACTCCTTCACAATTTCCCTGTCATCATAGCCGTTTGCCCTGCGGATCATGAATTCGGTATTCTTTCCGAAGATCGGCCGCAGGATTTCCGGATCCTTGCAGTTGGCAAGGTCACCGATCGTATGGATCCCGCAGTCCTCCATCAGCGGAACGGTCTTCTGTCCGACTCCGCGCATATCCCCGATCGGCAGATGCCAGAGTTTCTGCGGAACCTCACGGATCCGGAGCACGGTTATTCCGTTCGGTTTTTTCATATCGCTTGCCATCTTGGCAAGAAACAGATTCGGCGCAACACCGATGGAACATGAAAGACCGAGTTCATCGCGAACCCGGCGCTGAATTTCCCATGCAAGATCAAGCGGACGTTCATAAGTTTGGATGATCTCTGTCATATCCGCGTAGCATTCATCGATACTGGCCTGCTCGATCGTATCCGTATAACTTTCGATCAGCTTCATGAACTCTTCCGACATGGAGCGATAATAACGGAAATGCGGCTCCACAATAATGAGATCGGGACAGAGCTTTTTTCCCATTTCAACCGGCATGGCACTGTGCACGCCGAATGTCCGCGCTTCATAGCTTGCCGTACTGATTACCGAACGTCGTGTCGTTCCGCTGACCGCAATCGGTTTTCCTTTCAGGGAAGGATCGAGCAGCACCTCACAGGACGCAAAGAATGCATTCAGATCAATATGAAAATATACTCTGCTCATGAACTCTTCTGATTCCTTTCAAAGAGTTCCCTGGCAGCCGCAAGCGAGGTATCTGTCACTTCTCCGCTGGCAATGACCGCAAGCTGCGTTATGATCTCATCGCCGTGCAGCTGGGATACATGGGTATGGGTCTTTTCTTTGTCATCTGATTTCGAGACAAAGTAATGATGTTCCGCTGTCGCTGCCACCGGCGCAAGATGCGTTACCGCAAAGACCTGTGTCTGTGCCGACAGTTCACGCATTTTCCGCCCGATCGCAGACGCAACCGGACCGGATACACCGGTATCGATCTCATCAAAGATCACAGTCTGGATGCCCTGCAGATGCGTAAACACGACTTTCAGTCCCAGCATCAGACGTGACAGTTCACCGCCGCTGGCTGTTCTGGACAGCGGCTTCAGGTCTTCCCCTTTGTTCATGGCAATCAGGAATTCAACCCGGTCGATGCCGTTCTCATTCGGCTCACAGTCGGTGATCTGTGTATGAAATCTTGCTTTCTCAAGCATCAGATCCCGGAGATTCTCCGCAACTGCACGGTCAAGCTTTTCACTGCCCTGTCTGCGCAGTTTGGAAATTGCTTTGGCATGCTTCATATATTCGGCATTCGCAGCCGCAATTTTGCGGTCGATCTGTTCAATAAAACGCTCCCGGTTCGAGAATCGGTCCACCTGTTCCTGAAGCTCATCGCGTCTGGCAAGAATATCCGCAACGGTATGTCCGTATCTCCGCTTCAGGCGCTGTATCAGATACAGGCGTTCCTCCATTGTATTGATTTCTTCTTCGGAAAGATCCATGGAGTCATAGACGTTCCGCAGCTGATCAATGGCATCCGCCCATGCATAATAGGCGTCATTCATGCTGTCACGGGCGCTGCGGAACAGTTCCGTATCATCCAGCCCCTGTACAAGCCGGTTCATATCGTACATCTCGCCGGAAAGACTCTCATCATATCCGCTGATGACCGCATTCAGTTTCTCATAGGAAGCTTTGACAGCTTTATACTGCCTCTCCTTCTCCATGAGTTCCTCCTCCTCGCCTTCCCGCAGAGATGCCGATTCGATCTCGCTGATCTCATGCAGGAAGTATTCAAGGTCTGCCTCGCTGTATGTTTCCTTCAGTGCTGTTTCCTTCTCCGCACAGAGGTTTTTCCATACATGAAATGCATCTTTTGTCTTCTGTTTCAGTTCTTCATTCTGAAGGTATTCATCCAGAAGACGGATATGCGTTGCCGTATTCAGAAGGTACTGATTATCCCGCTGGCCGTGAATATCAATTTCAAATTCAAGGATATCTTTTAAAAGCCCGAGTGTGACAATGCGATGATCGATCCGGACCGTGCTCTTTCCGGAAGCGGCAATTTCACGCGTAAAGGTTACCTCGCCCTCGCTTTCAAAGCCGGCATCCCGCAGCACTTCAAGCGCATGTGCATCACCGGAAAGATCAAAGGTTCCTTCCACGATGGCGCGGTCTTTTCCCTTTGAAATATAGGAAATGCTTGCCCGGTCGGCACGCAGTAAAGAAACCGCGTCAATCAGTATGGACTTTCCGGCGCCGGTTTCTCCGATGAATGCACTGAACCCTTCCGTAAAATCCAGATTCAGTTCATCGATCAATACAAAGTTTTTAATATACAGATGTCTTAACATAGTTCCTTCAGCCGCAGTATTTCATGATTTCTTCATATAATGACGTAAGATCGCAGCCATCATCCTTCTTCAGAAGATTTGCGGCACCCTGCGGAATATACCGGTCAGAGAGTCCCATGCGCTTCAGCTTCATACTGATGTCATTGTCATTGCAATATTCCAGTATCGCTGAGGCAAGGCCGCATGCTTTCATGTCTGTTTCGTAAACGATCACCGGCAGCCCGGAAGCGGCTGCCTCACGGATCATTGCTTCGTCCAGCGGTTTGAAGAACCGGCAGTTGATCAGTCGGACCGGAAGTTCATTGACTGCGAGCTTGTTTCGGATCGCTTCCACATCCGGACCGTAGGCCATCACTATACATTTATCGTCGGAACCGGAATATTCCACGCTCCAGTTGAAAGAAATTTCCTGAGCTTCATGAAGATCACCGCAGAATACTTCTCCGCGGGGATACCGCACCGCAAACGGATGGCTCTGATGCAGTGCAGTATAGATCATATCACGCGCTTCATTTGCGTCCTTCGGCTGAGCAAGGATAAGATTCGGAAGCGCGCGCAGAATACCGACATCAAACACACCGTGATGTGTGTCGCCGTCAGCGCCGACAAGACCGGCACGGTCAATACCGATGAGGACCGGCAGATCCATCCGGCAGACATCGTGGTTGATCTGATCATAGGCCCGCTGCAGGAATGAACTGTATACGCTGATGAACGGCCGCATGCCGGAATTGGCAAGCGACGCCGCAAAAGTCATGGCGTGTTCTTCCGCAATGCCGCAGTCAAAACTGCGCTCCGGATGTGCCGCAAAGAACGGATCAAGCGCACTCCCGTACATCATCGCAGGCGTGATGACCGCAATCCGCTCATCGCTTTCCGCATATTCGCTGATCGTGTCCGCAATCAGTCCGGACCAGGATTTATAGCCTTCCGGCAGGTGATGAAGCACTTTCCCGGTTGCCGGATCAAACGGTCCGACACCATGCCACTGGCCGGTAAGATCCTTCTCACACGGCGCATAGCCGCGGCCCTTCTGCGTAATGACATGAACAACGACCGGTCCGTCATGTTCTTTCGCAACGGAAAGCACACGGATCAGTTCCCGCAGATTATGACCGTCCACCGGACCGAGATACTCCAGGTTGAATTCTCCGAAAACACCCGAATCAATCACAGATTCCTTCAAGGCGTCCTTCATGTTTTTCATTCCGCGGTACATGACCTTTCCGAAATCATTCGATATGAGCGTATGCTTCAGCGAAGATTTGAAATTGTTGTAGGATACCGCAGAACGAAGTCTCGCAAAGCCGCGCGTAAGGGCGCCGACATTGGTGGAAATCGACATGTTGTTGTCATTGAACACAATGACCATGTTGCGTTTTTCGCTTCCGATGTGATTCAGCGCTTCGAGAGATTCTCCGGATCCCATTGCGCCGTCACCGATGACCGGAACTACATGAAAATGTTCTCCGTGCAGATCACGGGCAACCGCCATTCCGAGCGCAGCCGAAAGAGAGGTGCTGCTGTGCCCTGCCTCCCAGCAGTCATAAACACTCTCCGAGCGCTTCTGAAAACCGGAAATACCGCCGTACTGGCGCAGATGATCAAAGTCCTTTGCCCGTCCGGTCAGTATCTTATGCGTATAGCACTGATGGCCGACATCAAAAAACACCTTGTCTTCGGGCGTATCAAAAACATAGTGGAGAGCAATCGTAAGCTCCACCACCCCGAGATTGCTCGCAAGATGTCCGCCTGTTCTGGAAATATGATCAATGAGAAAACGACGGATGTCAGCGGCCAGAATTGTCAGGTCGCTGATACTCTGTGTTCTCAGAAAATCAGGATTCTGTATCGCGGTGAGATCCATAACGCCTCCTATTTTGCGCGTGCTTCAATTGCGCTGATCATTGCGTTCAGCGAATTGCTTTCAAATCCCCCGAATGTTGCAATACGTCTGCGGCATTCCGCATAAAGATCCTGCATTTCTTTACGTGCGTTCTCCTCCCCCAGGAGAGTCACAACAGTGATCTTTTCATTTCGCGCATCGGAATTGCTCTTGCCAAGCTGTTCCGCAGTCGCTGTTATATCTAATATATCATCCTGGATCTGAAACGCCAGTCCAAGAAGATCGCCTACTTCATGCCATTCTCTGACCGCCTCATCATCTTTTCCGGCCAGCACCGCAGCAATCATCAGCGGTGCGGAAAGCAGGCATCCGGTCTTGTATTTATGAACTTTGCGGATATCGTCATAGGTGCTGTCCGCAGCCTCATTCATATCAAGACACTGACCGTAAACCATACCGTCCGGTCCTGCCATTTCGGAAAGAATCCGAATGGAACGGACCACCTGTTCAGCGGAGGCATTTGAGCCTGCCGCACAGTGAAATGCTTCTGTCAGAAGACCGTCTCCGGCAAGAATCGCAGTTGCCTCATCGAACTGTCTGTGATTCGTCGGGCGGCCGCGGCGCAGGTCGTCATTATCCATCGCAGGAAGATCGTCATGAATCAGCGAATAGGTGTGGATCATTTCAATCGCCGCCGCAAACGGTTCACCCGCCGCAGGATCAACTCCATAACCTTCCAGTACCGTAAACAGCAGATTCGGACGGATCCGTTTTCCGCCGGCGGTAAGTGAATAAAGCATGGATTCCTTTACCCGGCTGTCGGTCACACCGGATAGTGCATTGACAAGAATTTCTTCAATATTCATGTCAGTTCTCCTCACTTTCTTCGGAAAGCTCAGCGACTTTTGTCTCAAACTCCTTCAGTTTCCCTTCGCAGTCTCGGACAAGTTTCAGACCTTCTTCAAACAGTTTGATGGTTTCATCCAGCGGCTGTTCGTTTTCCTGCAGGAGGTCAACAATATCCTCAAGTCTCGCCATGGACTCTTCAAATGTTTTTGTCTTTTCTCTGCTCATGATTATTCCTCCCCGGCCACTCCAGTGACCGCAGCTTCAACGGTTCCTTTATGCATGCGGATCGAGATTGCATCTCCGTTTTTCAGCATGTCCGCATCATTGACGACATGTTCATCTTTTGTGACAACGCTGTATCCCCGGCTCAGTACCTTCAGCGGAGAATAGGCATCCAGCAGGCCCTCCCTGCGTGCAAGTTCTTTCCGCTGATCCGTGCGGTACCTGTCCACCGCATCCATCATTCTCTGCCTGTCTTCCGCAACACTGCGGCTTTCGGCTGCAATCCGCTCCGTTACAGAACGGACAATGGCCTGCCTGTTTTCATTCAGCCGGAACGTCATTCTCGCACTCACCGTATGAAGAAGATGCAGGAAGCGTTCTTCGACAAGATGTTTTTCCATCCGCCTGGAATAAATCAGGCTCTCCGGATCGGCGTACCAAGACTGATGTTTAATCCGGGTGATCCGATCCTGTTCCATGGCAATGCGCCGGTTCATCAGATTTTGAAGCAGCACTCGCGTATCCGCGATATCCTGCCGCACTTCCCGGATATCCGGCGATGCCTGCTCTGCAGCACCGGTCGGTGTCGGTGCACGCAGATCCGCAACATAGTCGACAAGCGTATAATCAGGTTCATGTCCCACACCGGTAATGACCGGCGTATGCATGGCATAGATGGTTCTTACAAGCATCTCATCATTGAAGCACCAGAGGTCCTCCATACTGCCGCCTCCGCGGCAAAGAAGCACAATATCAGCCTCTGCGCGGTCTGCTTTATGCAATGCGCTGATCAGTTCGGCAGGAGCGTTTTCACCCTGTACAAGGGCCGGAAATTCGCTCAGTTTCACGATTGGCCAGCGTCTTGCAAGGGTATTCAGAACATCTGCCCTTGCATGCGTGGAAGCACCGGTCACAAGTGCAATATGCATCGGATAGTTCGGGATGGGCTTTTTATGATCCGGGTCAAACAGACCTTCTTCATCCAGCTTCCTGTAAAGTGCATCAAAGCGTGCCTTGAGGTCTCCTTCACCGGCCCGCGCCATGCGGCGAACGGTAAGCTGGACTCTTCCCTGAACCTTGTATACCGTTACACTGCCGAGCACAAGTACGCGGTCGCCGTTTTCCGGAATAAAGCGCACTGTCTGATTGTCGCTGTGCCACATTGCACAGTCGATCCGGCAGAAGTCATCTTTCAATGAAAAATACCAGTGCCCCTTCGTATTATGAAAATTCAGAATTTCCGCCTCGATACGGACATTCTGCAGGTCAGCTGCCATGTCGATCTGAGCAGAAATTCTGTTAACGAGCCAGGATACACTGCGGACTACTTTTCCTGTTGTCATATTTTATCGAGTACACCGTTGATCAGTTTATAGCTGTCGCCGTCGCAGAATTTTTTTGCGAGGCGGACATATTCATCGATGATAATCTGCATCGATTCCTGTTTCAGATCAAATTCCGCGCAGCCGTTCAGAAGAAGCGCCTGTTCGATATAACCGAGCCGGTCAAAGGTCCAGCCTTCCAGCACTTCGTCAATATAACTGTGATACCGGTCGGTATTTGCGATTGCCTGCCGGATAACCTGCAGGATATAATCATCGGTTTCTTCCTCTTCTGTAAAGTTATCGTGAATCAGCTCATCGACCGGACGGTTTTTGATCTGGTTCTGATATGTTACATACATTGCTTTTTCCCGATTACTGTGTCGTGTCATAATTCTGTTCCTGTTTTCCTGTCTTATTTTAACTTATTTTTATATATAAAGCATCGTAATAATACGCTGTCCCCTGCCCTGTGGCAAACAGAAAATTATGTCCGGCACAAAAAACGGGATGAAACACCGCAGGCATGAGAATATAATAGTCGCATGAACAGTAATTCCGCAAAAAACGGACAGCCTGGTTTCTTCGCACGGCTCTCCGGTCATCTGAAAACCGTCCATCATCACCGCGCTCTGGTCCGCCGGCACTGTTTTGCATGCGGACTTTACAGACAGGGACTGCTTCATGACATGTCAAAGTATTCTCCCGGCGAGCTGATTCCCTCGATCCGCTACTATCAGGGATGGCGGAGCCCCTATCCTTATGAAAAGGAACTGAAAGGCTATTCGCTCGGCTGGCTCCATCATAAAGGAAGAAACAAACACCACTGGGAATACTGGTATGATACCTATCCGGACCGCGGCTGGGTGCCGGTAAAGATGCCGGACAACTATCTTGCGGAATCGATCTGCGACCGCATTGCGGCATGCAAGACCTACCGGAAAGACCAGTATAAGGACAGTGATGCGCTGGATTATTTTCTTGCCAAGCCGGACAGGGAGTTCATGCATCCGGAAACCGCCGCATCCATGGAACGCATCCTGCGTATGGTTGCGGAAGACGGCGAAGCAAGTGCCTTTGCATATATCAGAAACTGTCTGAAGAATAATATTCCGCTCTGATTCAGGGCGGATTTTTCATATAAAAACCCGAGGGATGCTTAATGATCCTTCGGGTTAAGAAACCTGCAGATGAATCCGGATTACTTCTTTGCGGCGCCCTGCTTTGCGACAGCGTCCATCTTTGCCTTGAGCTCTTCTTCGCTCATGCCGAGATAGTAATGCTTGACGACGTTGAAGTTGTCATCGAACTCATAAACGAGCGGAGAACCGGTCGGAATGTTGACGCCGATGATCTCATCGTTGGACAGGTTGTCAAAATATTTGACCAGCGCTCTCAGGGAGTTGCCGTGCGCAGCGATCAGAACACGCTTGCCCGCCTTCATATCTTCCTTGATAACATTCTCGAAATACGGAACGACACGCGCAACCGTTGTCTCAAGGGACTCATTGAGCGGAAGTTCTGCCGGATCGATACCGCGGAACATTTCCTGATTCTGCGGCGCACGCTCGTCTGTCGGCTCCAGTGCCGGCGGTTTTACATCATAGGAACGTCTCCAGATTTTAACCTGCTCATCGCCGTACTTTTCAGCGGTTTCAGCCTTGTTCAGACCCTGGAGCGCGCCGTAATGACGCTCGTTGAGCTTATAGGACTTGATAACCGGCAGCCATGCACGGTCCATTTCATCCAGAACATGGTTCAGTGTGTGAATCGCACGCTTCAGAATGG